>CAYZFV010000041.1:0-8582 GCA_964477765.1 uncultured Candidatus Kuenenia sp. | reverse complement strand
GATCCCGATCGCCGGCGGCACCACGCGGAAGTTTTGAAAGGCCTGCTGCCCCCAGCGGAGAAAGGCATAGCGTTCGGCGTTGCGGGCAAACTCGATCTCGACGTTTTTCTCGAGCGAATCGGCGGCACCGAAAAAATCGACCTGCACCGAGTGGTCGATCACGAGATCGACCGGCACGAGCGGATTGATCTTCCGCGGGTCGCCACCGAGCCGCCGCATCGCCGCCCGCATCGCGGCGAGGTCGACGACGCAGGGCACGCCCGTGAAGTCCTGCAGCACCACGCGGGCGGGCTTGAAAGGAATTTCGGCTGCGGCCGGCCGCGCCGCGTTCCAGGTGGCCAGCGCCCGGATGTCGGCCTCGGTCACCTCGTAGCCATCGCAGGTCCGGAGGAGGGCCTCGAGGATCGTTCGCAACGCGTAGGGCAGCCGCGACGTGTTGGTGACCCCGGCATCATCGAGGGCCCGGATGCGGTGGAGGGTGGCGGGGCCGGAGCCGGTCTCAAACGTGGTGCGGGCGGAAAACGGATCGAGCGGGGCGGTCATTGAGGAAACCTTGGTGGATGGTGGGCTGGAACGGCCGAAAACCCCGCGAGGCGGGAACAAAATCCAGGAACCACGGACAGCGTACCGCGCGCCGGCAGGCTTTCTGAAGTGGTGCCCGTTCTTGCCGTGAATCGGGGCAGTGACCGCGGCCCTGTCCAACAAACGCCACCCCCCGGTCGGCCCCCAAAGGTCTTGATTTCGCGTAAAAAATTCGGTTGCGCAAAAAATTTGGAAGAGGATTCGACACGCCGCGAGTCGTCGGGTATGGTATAGATGTTGTGGCCAGGCGGTTCGCGACAACAGCAAAACACCAGGCTCTCTTCAGCGGCTGTTCCCCCCCCCAAAGACCCACACCTCGATAGCCGCTACCGGGCCCGTGGTTTCCCCAACCACGGGCCCTTTTCTTTTTTCACGGCCGGCAGGCCTTGCCAGACCCCGGGGAGCACCTCACAAAGCACCGGGCGCAAGCCTGGTGGCCCGCAGCGGCGCGGGCTGATGCGTCATCCCGCAGGCTCGCGCCGGCGGCTTGTTGAGGAAAACGCTCACGCCCGCGGCTGGTTGGAAAAAGCGGTGGCTTCCTCCGGCGCAGACCCGCTACGAGAGCTCCCCACGGTCGAGCAGCGCGTCGATCAACGCCGTTCGCGTGTCGATCGATGTCGTCTTCCGCTTTGCGGCCGGCTGGGCCAGGATCTCCCGCATCCGCAGCAGCCGCCGACCGCCCGACTGGGCGTCGTAACTGTTACACGCGATCGTGAATCGCCGCTCCGCCGCCACCGGCTCGCCATCCCGAAGGATCGCGAGCGGCTTTCCCTGGGCGTCGCGTTTCACCTCGAAGGGCCACAGCATGCGGTCCGATCGCTTGTCATTGGCATCTTCCGCCAGCACATCCATCAGCTCGGCTCCGGTGAGTTCACCCGTCACCAACAGATTCTCATAGGGAATGATCCGCCAGCAGTCGGCCACCGTGACCTGCCCCGCCGGAAGCGGCCCGGTGGCAAACGTGCCATGAAACACGCCGTCGACCGGGCTGCCGGCGCGGCCCAACGCCGCGGCGAAGCTCTCGCAGAGCAGCCGCCCCAGCGGAGAATCGCGGCCCTCACCGACGATCTCGCGGCTGGCCTGCGCCACCGGCCTCGCCAGCTCCTCGGCCGCGGCCGCCAGGTCGGGCTCGGCGATCTGCATCACGAGCGGATCGAGGGCGAAGCGGTCGTCCATCAACAGCGTGTAGACGCGGCGGTCGACGAGCTTGCGGGTCGACAGATCGAAGGTCAGATCGACCCGCCCGCAGTGGATGCCGTGGTAGCTGGCCTGCGAGCAGAGCGTGCCATGGAGCATCCAGGCCGGCTTGTTCTGGTGCGAGTGGCCGGCGAGATAGATGTCGACATCCTTTGCATCGCGGAAGAGTTCCCGAACCGGATTTGCATAGTCGTCGTTGAACCGCCAGCCCATGTGGCCGATCACGACGATCGCGTCAGGCTTCTCTGCTTTGGCCTCCGCGACCGCGGCCGCGAGCGACTGCACGGGATCGACCGGCACCACGCCGTCGAGCAACTCGGGAGGGAGCCAGGATTCGAGGCCCGGCGTGATCAGCCCCACCAGGGCGATCCGGAAGCCGCCGACCTCGCGAATCGTCCAGGGCCGCACGTTCTGCCACGCCCCTTCGAAGCCGCCGGCCGCCCGGCCGCCCCGAGTCAGATTGGCGGTGAGCACCGGCGACCGCGACATTTCCAAAAACTGAGCGAGGGCTTCCGGCCCCCAGTCGAAGTCGTGGTTGCCCAAGGCCCAGGCGTCGTAGCCGAGCCGATTGAACAGATCGATGATCAGCCGGCCGTCGCTGCGGAGGCTCGTCGCCGTGCCCTGCACCACATCGCCGACATCGACCGTGATCGAGTGGGGCACCATCCGCCGCCATTCGCGAATGCAGGTGGCGCAGCGGGCGAGGCCGCCCACGTCATCGAGCCCCTCGTAGGTGCTCGTGGGGAGGATGTGGCCGTGGAGGTCGGTCGTGTGGAAGATCGAGATCGTCCGCGCCCGGCCGAGCTCATCCGCCCGCAGGATCGCTTCGGGATCGAGCCAAGCCGCTCCCAGCGCGGTCCCGGCAGCCAGAAATTCACGACGGCGAATCATGGAATGGAGTTTAAAGCCGCACCCCCCGTTTCGCGAAGGTGCATCGTGAGAATCTGCTTCAATTCGGCCACGGTAGCGGGATGGTGGTGCACTTTCGTGTGGCTGGCGGGTACGACCAGTTCGGTGCAGACGCCCTCGATTCGGGCGCTGTCCACGGGCACCGCGCAGTCATCCGGTCCCGAAAGCACGGAATGATGGGCCTTGCCGATGATGCTGTGGGTGGTCACCCAGCAGGGAATTCGCAGGCCCCGCACGGCCCGGAGGATCGGCGCGGTGGGCTCCAGAATGTCGATGGTCGTAGGAAGCTTTTTTTCGAAGTAGGGCCAGAAGCCGCCGGGATTGAGGAGCACGACCTCGTCATGCACCTGGGTCGGGGCCGGCGGTGCCGCCACGGTGACCGACGCCAGCCGCCCCACACCCCGCGATGCCAGGCCCGATCCATCATGGGGCGTGGCGATGAACACGACCCGCTTGATGAAAGGCGACGGCTCGAAGAAGAAGGCGTTGCGAACATACCGGCGGTGTTCGGGCGGGATCACCATCTCTTCGAACGGCCGCTTGGCGATCGCGTCCCACACGGCCGTGCCCGAGTCGACGACCTGCAGCTTCGCATGCAGCCCCCCCATGCTGTGGCCGACGAGGACGAGATTCTGCAGGGCCGGGTCGGCCCCTTCCGGGTCGAGCCGCCGCACGGCCGCCCGCAGTTCGCGGCGGAGGATCGCGGCCGAGGTCATGAAGGCGCCGCCCGTCGGATAGTGATAGAGCCATGGCTCGAATCGGCGATGAAACGTCGGCCACGTTCGCAGCTCGTTGAGCAGGTCAAACCATGTGCCCTGATCGCTGGCCAGCCCGTGAATGAACACCACCGGAATCCGCCCCGGCTGGTGCGGCTCCAGAAACTCCAGCCGCGGCTCGGTGTCGCCGTCGCCGTAGGGTTGCAGAAACGAGAGCACGTTGTCGCGCGGCATGCCTGCGAGCATGTCGAGGAGCGGCATCGTGAGATCGGCGGCGAGGTGCGGCCGCACCGGGCCGATGTGCACCGCCGCGATCTCGACCGGATTGGCGAGGTCGAGAATCGCCGCGGCCGGGTCGCGGGCCAGCGGCCCCGCAAATTTCTGCAACGCGTTTTCACCACCCGGCATGTCAAACCGCAGCACGGCCGTGACGGCCAGCGACTGCCGCGGCGGGGCAAAGTCGCCGTTCACGGTTCCTTCCCGCGCGCGTTTCACCCGCACCACCACCGGCACGCCGAGCCCGCTGCGAACATGCTGGCGGGTGACTCGTTTGTCGGCCGGCGGACAGAAGGCTTCGATCGATTCGATCTCGCAGTCGGCGATGGGAAGCGACTTGCCGATCACCGGCACGCAGATCGTCTTCCACTTCGGGCCGATCCAGAGCCCCTGCGGCGTGAGCCGGCCAGAGCCTTGCGCCGCTTCCAGCAGACCGGCCAGCGATTCGTTGTAAAGTTCCCCCGCCTCGAGCAGGATGTCGGGCGACCCGGGGCAGGTCCAGATGGCGTTCCAGGCCGCCTCGCAGGCGGCGTAGTAGCCGTCGGTGGCGTGGCAGTCGTGCTGCTTGGCGAGGTCGTGGGCGGCGGCGGTGTATGCCCGCGCATGCCGCAGGAATGTCTGCGCCTCGACAAGCGGCGTCTCGCGCCTCGGGGCCGGCGGGAGTTCGATCCCCCCCGCCGGCGCCCCAGTGAACCCCGCCACGACGGCCAGGATGGCCCATCGAGATCGCCGGCAGCCGTACGTCATGGATCCCCCCACGACGCTTCATCGACCAGCGAGCCCGGCCGGCGGCCCTTCCATCAATACCAGCGGCAGTGCCGGGCCAAACCCCGCAGTCTCACACGCGGGCGTGTTCTTCGGCGACCAGTTCGAGATCGCTGGCGAGGTATTTCACGGCCGCGCTGGGGCCGAGATTGAAATAGACGCGGCCGTCGGTGTGCCATCGCGAACCGTCATGGAGAAACTCGGCCGTGGCGGCGCGGACGTTGGAGACGGCTTCCACCTCCTCCATGCCTCCTCCTTCAATCGCTTCGAAGCTCACTTCGATCGCCACCAACGCCTTGAGCCGATGCGTGTGCCGATCGCGGGCGTACACCACGTCGTCATCGAAGTCGACTTCGACCCAGCGCAGCCCACGGGGCTTTCCGGAAGCCGCCGCCCGGTCGATGAACTTGGCTTCGAGCTGCTCCCGCTGACGGTGAAAATCCCGCTGGGCCCGGGCCAGCCGCTCGGCCTGCCGCGCCGTTCGCAGCGGTTTCAGCGCGATCGAGATCGCCGCGCCGGCGAGCACGGAGGCGACAAAGATGCCGATCATGTACAACGCACTGGTCATGCTCGACCCTCCAGGGCCCGTGAGTGGCTTGTCCGCGGTCGCCTTCCGCGGCCCTTAAGTGTATGGCAGCAGGCTCCCGAGTCAAAAACGAAGTATTTTGAGCCTTCCTATGAGCCCGTCCCGTTCCCTGCGGCTGGGTGCCCACCAGTCGATCGCCGGCGGCCTCACAAAAGCCGTCGATCGTGCCGTCGAGACCGGCTGCGAATGCCTGCAGATATTCACCCGCAACATCAACCAGTGGAAAGTATCCCCACTCGACCCCGATGAGGCTGCCGCGTTTCGCGAGGCTGTGAAACACGCCGAACTCAGTCCGGTCGTGGCCCACGATTCGTACCTCATCAACCCCGCCTCAGCCGATCCCGCCCTCCGCGCGAAATCGATCGCCGGGCTGGTGACGGAACTGGAGCGGGCAGATGCCCTCGGCATTCGCTGGGTGGTCGCCCATCCGGGAGCGGCTGGCGAGCAGCCGGTCGCCCGCGCGGTGGCCCGGGCGGCCGACGGCATCGCCCAGGCGCTCACGCGGACAAAGCGGCTGGCAGCCGGCATTCTGATCGAGACCACTGCCGGCCAAGGCTCCTGCCTGGGGGCGACCTTCGCAGAGATCGGCGCGATGCTCGAGCGGATCGATGCCAAGCCGGGCCTGGCCGAGCGGGTGGGTGTGTGCCTCGACACCTGCCACGTCTTCGCAGCCGGCTATCCTCTCGCCCCCAAGGCCGCCCTCGACGAGACCGTTCGTGAGTTCGACAGGCTGATCGGTCTCGAGCGGCTCGTGGTGATCCATGCCAACGATTCCAAGCGGGAGTGTGGCTCGCGGGTCGACCGGCATGAGGCGATCGGCAAGGGCCAGATCGGCCGCGACGCGTTTCGGCTGATCGTCAACCACCCGAAACTGAAGAAGATCCCGATGATCCTCGAAACGCCGAAGGAAGGCCCCGACGGCAAGCCCACGCCCAAGGCCGACAAGACCAACCTGGAGGTGCTGCGAAAACTGGCCAACCAAAAAACCTGAGTGGGAAACCTACGCGGGCTTGTTTTTGATTCATCAAAAACTATATTTTGATGCATCAAAACATTCGGAGGACATCCGATGCCAGTCCGCAGGTCGCTCAACACTCCCACAGCAGCCGGCTTCAGCCTCGTCGAACTCCTCGTCGTGATCGCGATCATCGGCGGCCTTGTGGGCCTGCTCCTGCCGGCGGTGCAGTCGGCTCGCGAGGCCGCGCGGCGGTCGAGCTGCTCCAACAACCTCCGCCAGCTGGGCCTCGCCCTCCATGGCCATCTCGACAGTCGCCAACGGTTTCCCTCCGGCTATGAGGCCGATACGGCCGCGGCCGATCGTGATCCCACCACGTTGGATGCGGCCCCCGGCACAGGCTGGGGGATGGCGATCACTCCCTTTGTGGAACTGCTGGATGTCGGCGGCCCCTACGAGGCAAACCTGCGGGCCGGCAAGGGCGTCGCCCATCCCGACAATGCGGCGATCGTGAGTCGGCAACTCTCGCTGTTTCGCTGCCCGTCGTCGACAGGCCCCCGCGAATCCTTCACGGTTCTCGACGAAGCCGGCGCTCCCCTGCCCGGCAACGTTGTCTTGGGCCGCAGCGACTATGTCGCCAATGCCGGCCATGAAGAGCCGTGGGGGCTCGATCCGCCGCCCGCGGATTGGAGTGCGGTGGCCGACGGACCGCTCTATCGCAACTCGCGGCTGCGGCCCGCGGCGATCACCGATGGCCTGTCCAGGACGGTCTTCCTCGGCGAACACTCGCAGGCCCTTTCGCAGAAATCCTGGGCCGGCGTCGTGCCGGGCGGCTTCAGCCATCCCACCGAGGCCTTCCGCACCGCGGTGGGCACCACCCCCGATCCGGCGGCAACATTCGTGCTGACCCACAGCGGCCCGGCCGCCGGTGAGCTGGGTATCATCCATCCTCCCAACGACCCGGTGGGTCATGTGTGCCAGATGTTCTCGGAGCATCCGGCCGGCGCGACCGTCGTGCTCGGTGACGGCAGCACGCGATTCGTTTCGGCGTCGATCAGCCATCCGGTCTGGGCGGCCATCTGCAGCATCAATGGAGGGGAGCCCGATGCCCTGCCGTGATGGACGATCGGCGATCGCGGCTTGGGCATCCGGCCGGTCGGCCCTGCTCATGCGAGGCGGCCGCGGCGTGATGCTGGGCCTTATGCTGGGAGTGATGCTGCCGGGTTGTTCGCAGGCTCCCCAAGTGCCGTTTGGCAACCTGCGATATTCGGCGGCGCTCCTGACGGCCGCCAGCAGCCGCAGCCCAGAGCAGCTCGACCGGGTTGCCGCCGCGATCGAACGCGAGTCCCACGGCGGTCAGATCGGAGAAGCGGAGCGGGCGGCCTACGAACCGATCATCGCCGCCATGCGATCGGAGCGATGGACCGAGGCTGAAGAAGCCTGCCGCCGCTTTCGGAAGGCGCAGGTGCGGCGCTAGCGCCGCCGTCGCTCGGCACGTCATCATCGCTCCGGCGGGATCTCGCTGCCGTGAGGATCGCTCGCCTGCCAGCCGAGGTCGGCCTCGATCTGGCGACGCACGTCGGCGCCGAGATGATGCTCCATCCACTCCGCCGGCGGATGAAGATGGTCGACCGGCAGATCCGCATGGCGGCCCAGCCAGGCTTCCCACAGCCGGTGCGATCGCACGATCATTTCGGCCGCCGGCCGTGCCCGCGGGTCGAGCGTCCAGCGGCCGTCGACCCGCCGCAGCCGACCAGCCACCACGAGCCAACGCCGCGCCAGCCGATCAAGGATCGCATGCGGCGCCGCGACGGCGGCCGCGCCCGTGACCATCGCCTCCTCCTGCCGCCACACGGCGGCAAGCTGGTCTTCACATGCCACCCGCCACCGCAGCCAGGCCCGACCCACCGCCCGGGCCACGAGCCCTTCTTCGGGCGCGCAGACCACAGCCGCCAGGTATTCGAGGCCGAGCACGACCGCGATCATCCCGGCCGCGTTGGTATTCCACTTCCAGGCGGCGAGATACCCGACCACGGCGCCCGTGACGGCCAGACCGACCGCGATCGCCATCACGACCGAGAGCCGCCGACCGAGGAGCTCCGCGGCGGCCGCCGGCACGACCAGCATCGCCACCACGAGAATCGCTCCCACCGCCTCGAAGCCGGCGACCGCCGTCATCGCCGTGGCAGCCAACAGCGAGAGCGTGGCCGCCGCCACCGGCATGCCGGCCGCCCGGGCCGCCTCGCTGTCAAAGGCGGTGAACACCTGGAGCCGCCACGTCACGGCCAGCCCGACGCCCACAAGCAGGAGTACGGCCAACCCCGTGAGGAAGGCCCGCGGCACCTCCAGCCCTCCGATCTCGATCGTGTCGAAGGGCACCAACTCGAGGATGCCGTAGAGCACGCAGGCGGGGTCGAGATCGATCCGCGCGGCGGCGGCAGTGACAAGCACCACTCCCAGCGCAAAGAGGGTGGTGAAGACGACGCCCGCGCCGGCATCTTCCGCCACACCCACGCCGTCGCGGAGCACCTGCGTGAGCCACACCGTGACCAGCGCCGCCGCCACGGCCCCCATCGCCCCCAGGATCAACAGGGCC
>CAYZFV010000040.1:0-4238 GCA_964477765.1 uncultured Candidatus Kuenenia sp. | reverse complement strand
AACATCATCTCCTGCCCGAGCTGCTCCCGGGTGGAAAACGAGGCCTTCATCGACCTCGCCAAGCAGGTCAAGGAAATGACCGCCTACGCCAGCCAGCATGCGATCACGATCGCCGTGATGGGCTGCCGGGTGAACGGCCCGGGCGAGACCGACGACGCCGATCTCGGCCTCTGGTGCGGCCCCACCCATGTCAACCTGAAGAAGAAGAGCGCGGAACTCGGCGCCTATCCCTACGATGCGATCCTGCCCAAGCTCCGCGAGGAACTCGACCGGCTGATCGCGGCCCGCTCCTGACCGCCTTTCCCGACCGAGAGCCCAGCGTTATGCAGTCGCTCCAGATTGTCACGCCCGAGACCGAAGCCGCCTGTGGCGCAGGCTCGACCGTGATGCCGGCATCGCAGCCGGTCGATCCGGCCACCTGTCGCGGCACGTTTGCGATGGTGAGCCTCGGCTGCCCGAAAAACCTCGTCGACACCGAGCGGATGCTCGGCCTCCTCCGCGACGACGGCTGGCAGCTGGTGGGGGAGCCGCAGGGCTCCGACCTCGTGATCGTCAACACCTGCGCCTTCATCGACGCCTCGCGGGAGGAGTCGTATGCGGCGATCCACGAGATGCTCGACCTCAAGCAGGCCGGCGGCACCCGGGGCGTGATCGTGGCCGGCTGCCTGGCCGAGCGGCAGAAAGAAAAGCTGCTCGATGAGCTGCCCGGCGTCGATGCGGTGATCGGGGTCTTTTCGCGCGACGAGGTGGCCCGGTCGGCCGAGCGATTGATCGGCCGGCTCGGCGAACAGCGGAGTATTTTCAACCCGGCCCCGGCCCGCGCCCTCGACGATTCGGGGCGGATGCGGGTGACGCCGCGGCACATGGCCTACCTCAAGATCTCGGAGGGCTGTGATCGCACGTGCACCTTCTGCGCGATCCCGAAGATGCGGGGGAAGCATGCGACGAAGCCGATCGAGGAGGTGGTGCGGGAGGCCCGCGAACTCGCCGCCGACGGTGTGAAGGAACTCGTGATCGTCGCCCAGGATACGACCTACTACGGAATGGATCTCTACGGCGAGCCGCAGCTGGTCGAACTGCTCGCCGAGCTGGAGCGGATCGAGGGGCTCGAGTGGATCCGGCTGATGTATCTCTACCCGATGTATTTCACCGACCGGCTCATCGACGCGATCGCCGCCAGCCCGAAGGGGATTCCCTACCTCGACATGCCGCTCCAGCACGCCAGCGATCCGGTGCTCAAGCGGATGCAACGGCGGGTGGCGAAGGGGCCCACCGAAGAACTGCTGACGAAGCTCCGCGACCGCATCCCCGATCTCGTGCTCCGCACCACCCTCATCACCGGCTTTCCGGGGGAGACGGAGGAGCAGTTTGAGGAACTCGTGGCGTTTGTGCGGCGGTGGCGGTTTGAGCGGCTCGGCGTGTTCACCTATTCGCTCGAGCCCGACACACCGGCGGCCAAACTCGACGGCCACCTCCCCGAGGAGGTGAAGCAGCGGCGCCGCGACTCGCTGATGCGGGAGCAGCAATCGATCGCCCACGCCCATGCCCGGGCACAGGTGGGCAGGATCGTCGACGTGATCATCGATCGCCAGAGCGACGAGCGGGAAGACGTGTGGATCGGCCGCACCCGGGCCGACGCCCCCGATATCGATTGCGTGGTCTATGTGACGGCTCCCGGCACATCGGCCGCCCGGCCGCTGACCGGGAACATCCTCCCGGTCGAGATCGTCGCCTCGAGCGGCTACGATCTCGCCGGCGTGGTGGCCGAATGAGCGACGCACCGGCCCTGGACCGTGTGTGGACGGTGCCGAACCTCCTCTCGGCGGCGCGGCTGGCCCTGGCGATCGTGCTCTTCGTCACCATCGAGCAGGAGTGGCATCAGGCGGCGTTGGCCCTCTTTCTGATCGCCGCCTCGACCGACTGGATCGACGGCTGGTGGGCCCGGCGGTTTCACCAGGTGAGCCGGCTGGGGCGGATCTTCGATCCGCTCGTCGACAAGGTGATCATCTGCGGAGCCTACGTGCTCCTGGCGGCCGCAGTGGAAACGGCGATCGCGCCGTGGATGGCGGTGGTCGTGGTGGTACGGGAACTGGTGGTGACGGCGGTGCGGGCGGAGATGGAGCGGGCCGGCCGCGACTTCTCGGCGGCCTTCTCCGGCAAGCTCAAGATGGTGCTGCAGTGTGCGGCGGTGGCCCTCGAACTGGCGGCGCGAGCCTGGCCGGAGTGGCAGCCGGCAGCCATCCTGCCGGCGGTCGGCAGCCTGCGGCAGTTGGCCACGGTCGTGTCGTGGGCCGCGGTGATCGCGACGGTGTGGTCGGGCCTCGAGTATCTCGTGGCCGCCCGCGGACTGCTGACGGGGAGCACGCCGACGGCATGACCACATCGAGCGACATCGTCCTGATGCTGTTGGCGCTGGCCGTGATGGCGGCCTGGCTGGGCAGCGGCTGGATGGCGGTCGTCGTGGTGCGGCGGCTGCGGGCGAGCCTGCCGGTGGTGGGAGATGCTCCGCAGCGGCCTGTGCCATGGCGAGGGATCGATGTGATCACCGCCGTCGTGATCATGATCCTGGCGCGGATCGTGGCTCAACTGGTGATCACGGGTGGCGGCAGAGGCACCGCCGAGGCAGCCGCCCCCGACATGACGGCGCAGCTCGTCGCGGGTGTGCTGGCGATGCTCGGCGGAGCGGCGGCGACCGCGGCGATGCTCGGGCGACGCGGCGCCACGTGGGCCGATCTCGGCCTCTGGCCTCTCGCGCCGGCGCGCGACTTGCGGCTGGCGGTCGGTGGCCTGGCGCTCGTGTTGGCGCCGCTCTTGGCGATCGCCGCCCTGCTGAATCAGATCGTGCCCTACCGGCATCCGATCATCGACTACCTCAACGAACACAGCGACCCGCTGGCGATCGCGGTTGTGGTGGTGGCGGCGATCGTCGTGGCCCCGATCGCCGAAGAGTTTTTGTTTCGCCGGGTGCTCCAGGGCTGGCTGGAAACACTGCCGCTGCCTTTCGGCTCGGCGTCAGCGATCGGACTCACGGCCCTGGCCTTTGCCCTCGCCCATGCGGGGCATGGACTCGCCTGGCTGCCGCTGCTTGCGCTGGGGGCCGTGCTGGGGGTGCTCGTGAGGCAAACCGGATCGATCATGCCGGCGATCCTGCTGCACGCCTTCTTTAATGCCGTGAGTGTCGGGCTGTTGCTGCTGCAACTCTCCGGGATGGTTCCGGCAAGCTGAGCCGGTATCGAGGCAGCCCGGAGGCGATATTCAAGCGGCGCGACGTGGCAAACCGATCTGGTCTCGGGGCCGGAGGATCGGGCACAATCCGGCAGCGTGTTTCCCCGGGATTCTGCCGTGCAGCGGTCGCTCGTCACTCACTTCGTCGATTGGCTCACCTACGTGGCGGTGCGTGTGGCGATCTGCATCGTGCAGTCGCTGCCGCGGAGCACCTGCGAGCGGATCGCCCGATCATCGGCCAACCTGCTGGCCAACCGGCTGCGGATCCGTCGCCGCGTGGTTCGCGACAACCTCCGGCAGGCGTTTCCGGAGTGGTCGGCCGAGCAGTGCCGGCAGGCCGCCTGCGGCATGTGGGAGCATCTCCTCCTGATGGTCGTGGAGATCGCCCATGCCCCCCGGGTGATCCGCAAGACGACCTGGCGGAAACACCTCCGAATCCATGGGATGGAGGAGATCGTGCGGACGATGTGGCTGGAGCGGCCGAAAGTGGTGCTCTCCGGCCACTATGGCAACTTCGAACTGGCGGCGTTTTTGTTTGGTGTGTTCGGATTCAAGACCTATTCGGTGGCGCGGGAACTCGACAACCCGTATCTCGATCGGTTCGTCAACGAGTTTCGAGAGTCACGAGGCCAGGAAATTCTCCCCAAGAAGGGGAGCGCGCCCGACGTGGCGATCGCGATGGAGCGCGACGGCGCCATCGGGCTCCTCGGTGATCAGGCCGCCGGGCCGCGGGGCTGCTGGGTCGATTTTTTCGGCCGGCCCGCGAGCGTCCACAAGGCGATCGGCGTGTTTGCCCTCTCGGCCTCGGCGCCGGTGATGGTCTGCACGGCCACTCGCCGCCGGCGGCTGTTTGACTACGACCTGCGGGTCGAAGGGATCACCGATCCGGCGGACGAGTCACCCGACACGGCCGGCCTCACCCCTCTCTCGCAGTGGTACACCAATCTGCTCGAGCAGGCGATCCGCCGCGCGCCGGCGCAGTACTGGTGGGTGCATCGCCGATGGCGGGGAGA
>CAYZFV010000039.1:0-2845 GCA_964477765.1 uncultured Candidatus Kuenenia sp. | reverse complement strand
CGCTGCGGGCCACCGGGCTCGCGCCCGGTGCTTTGTGGGGTGACAAGCCCGCAGAACGTCATCCACGGTTGCGTCGCCACGGTGGCTCCGGCCGCCGCCACCTATGCCGCCCCATCACAAACCCGACCCCCGCCGCCGCCGCTGTCGCCACCGCGACCAGCCCCCAAAAGCGTCGCGTCGACCGCGCCGCGGCACGGTCATCTTCAAGGGCCATTTGCAGTCGTGTCGTCGCGGCTCGCATCGCCTGCGTGCGGGCATGGAGCCGTGGAGCAAGGCCACCGGCAGGCCCTTGGACGCCGGCACCTGTCACAAAGGCCGTGGTCGCCGACGCCGTACCTGCCACGCCCCATTGGTCGAGGTCTCCCTCCCAAGCCAAGGGCGATGCCCCGCGAGCCGCTCCTCCTGCCAGCGGCAAAGCCGCCGCCTCCACGGCATGTACCACGTCGCCCGCCGTCGCATATCGCTCATCGGGTCGCTTGGCGAGCAACGTCTCGACGATGGTCACAAGCGTCTCTGGAAGATCGGGCCGCAGCGTCCCCAGTGGCACGAGCGGATCCCGAATGTGGGCCATCGCCACGGCCACCCCGGTCGTGCCCCCAAAAGGCGGCCGGCCGGCCAGCAGATGGTAGACCGTGGCGCCGAGTGAATAGAGATCACTCCGCGGATCGACCTCCCGACCCTCGGCCTGCTCAGGACTCATGTAGAGCGGCGTGCCGAGCGTGGTGCCCTCCTGCGTGAGGCCGAGGTCGTGTTCCCGCACCCGCGCGAGCCCGAAGTCGGCCACCTTCACTTCGCCGTTGCGGGTGAGCAGGAGATTTTCCGGCTTGATGTCACGATGCACCACGCCCTGCTGCGCCGCCCGCGCCAATGCCGAGCCCACATCGCTGAGCACCGCGACCGCCTGGCGGGCCTCGAGTGGACCGCGACAGTCGAGCCAGGCCTTCAGCGATGGCCCGGCCACATACTCTTCCACGAGGAAGTGGATTCCATCGAGGCAGCCCACCTCGTGGATCTGCACGATGTTGCCATGCACGAGCGCGGCGGCGGCCCGCGCCTCCTGCATAAACCGCTCCACGGCGGCGGGCCGGGCGGTCGTTTCCGACCGCAGCACCTTTACCGCCACATGCCGCGAAAGCGACTCCTGTTCGGCCAGATAGACGTCGGCCATCGCGCCACTTCCAAGTCGGCGGACGAGCCGGTATCCTCCCAAGCGGCGGCCGGAGAGGTCGTGTGTGTCGCGATGTGGCTGAGGCGTGTCCACGGCTCATCAGTATCCCCCCAAGGACCATCCCATGGCAAAGCCCTCCGCAGCCGAACTCCAAAAAGCCGCCCGCGCCGTCGACGTGGAAAACTTCGATTACGAAGTGCTGCTCGACACGTCCGCCGGCCCGATCCGGCTGGCCCTCGATGCCACCCACGCTCCCGGCCACGTCCGCAACATGGTGGCCCTCGCCGAGAGCGGCTTCTACGACGGCGTCGCCTTTCACCGGGTGATCAAGGGCTTCATGATCCAGGGAGGCTGCCCGGATGGCCGCGGCACCGGTGGCCCCGGCTACACGATCCCCGCCGAGTTCAATGCCACCCCGCATGAGCCGGGCGTACTCTCGATGGCCCGCACGAGCGATCCCAATTCCGCCGGCAGCCAGTTTTTCATCTGCCTCGAGCGGGTGCCCCACCTCGACAATCAATACACGGCCTTCGGCAAGACGGCCGACGCCGCGAGCCTCGACGTGGTGAAGGCGATCGGCAACGTGGCCACGGGAGCCCAAGATCGGCCGGTCACGCCGGTCACGATCACCAAGGCGACCGTGACGAAGAAGGCGAAGTAGCGAAACGCGTTTTCCCAGAAAGCCGAAGGCGCAAGCCGGCGGGATGACGCACCAGCCAACTCCGCTGCAGCCACCAGGCTCGCGCCCGGTGCTTCCTGTTTTTTCAGAGAGCCGCCAGGCGCAAGCCCGCGGGCCCTGTCGGGCTACGCCGACCGCGAGGCGATCACCATTCGCAGGCCGAGGATCACGAGCGCGAGCCCTCCCGCCGCGGCAAGCAGCGTTTGCCCGTTGCGTTCGAAGTCGGTGAGATACGCCACGATGTCTGCGGCCGGGCTGGCTGCGCCAGCGACGGCCTGAAACGGCATCATTCCGACGGGCGCCTCGGGCAGCTGTGTTGTTGGGCTTGGCATTTCGTATCCGGCCAGGTGCATCGAACGCTGGAGCGGCTCATCGAGTGGCGTCGCCGCCAGCCGCGTGGGCGGCGGCTGGAGTTGCGTCGGCACGAGCATGGCAGGCCGCGCGGGCCCGGCCGCGGCCACCTCGCCCGGCGGCGGCGTAAACCCGGTCGATCCCACGCTTGCCAGAAACGTCTTCACCCGCGTCGAGCAGCTGCCGATCGTGCGGCCCTCACTCTGGCCGAAGAGCACGCCCGCAAGTTTGCCGTCGGCATTGAGGATCGGGCCGCCGGAGTCGCCCTGCCGGGCGGTCGCCGAAAGCTCGACAAACTCCTTCGCATACCCGGCGCCGGGGGCGAGGTATTCGGTGCAGGGGCCCGTCTCGGCCCGGTAGGCCCCGCGGCCAAATCCGGCGATCGTGAGGAGTTCGCCGATCTGCGGCGGCTGCTCCGCGAGTGGGATCGGCGTGGCTTGGGGCTTCCAAATCACGAGCGCTGCGAGGTCCCAGGCCTCGTCGTGGCGGATCACGGTGCCGGCCGACTGGAAGCCGTCGGGAAACTGCACGAGCACGGCCGAGCGGGTGTCGCGGATGACATGCCAATTGGTGAGCACGAGGCCCTGCGACTGGTTGACGTCGACGAGCACGCCCGACCCGAGCGACACACCCCCTTCATCGGGCGC
>CAYZFV010000038.1:0-14638 GCA_964477765.1 uncultured Candidatus Kuenenia sp. | reverse complement strand
CCGGAAAGCACTTCGCCGTCGGCGGTGACCACCGTGACCGACTGGTAGCCCTCGCGAATGGCCTGCGAGGGATGGAGGATCGACTCGATCAGGTGGGCCTGGGTGGCGTCGCTGCGGGCCTCGGTGAGCTGCGGGCCGAGCTGGTAGCCGAAGTCGGCGGCATGACAGGTGGCGCAGGCGGTCTTCTCGTTGAAAAAGAGCGTGGCACCCCGGACCGGATCTCCCTGAGCGAGCGCGTCGGCCACGAGCTTCTCGAGCGGCTCGGCCGCCAATTCGGCCTGGAGCTGTGGGTTGAGCGGGGTGTCGGCTTCCAGGCTCGGACGGCTGCCCTCGGGGAACGGATGCTCCGCGAGGAGTTCCTCGGGCGTGTAAAACTTTCGCCGCCCGCGGGTCTCCCCGCGAATCCGGGTGACGGTGGTCGGGTCGACGGCCGGCGCGTCGTTGCCCCAGCTGTTGCGAACATAGGTGAGCACGGCCGCGATCTCCTCGTCGGTATAGAACAGGCCCACCGCCGTCATCGGCGGGACGCCGCTGGCCGGCTCAAACCGCTTCCCCGCCACCTGGATCGGCCCCCAGATGCCGTGCAGCGTGAGCTTGACCAGCCGATCGGGCTCGTCGAGCACCCACTCGCTGCCCACCAGTGGCGGATAGATGCCGGCCACGCCGCGACCATGGTCACGGTGGCAGGTATTGCACGATCCTTCCTCGTAAAACACCCGCTGCCCAAGTTCGTAGGTCTTCACGAAATTCTTGTCTTTGAATTTGGGAGACGGCGTGCGGACATTCTTCGGCTTGGCCGCACCGGGCAGGCGGCTGGCGAGCATCTCCTCGAGTTCGACGGCAAGCCGCTGGGAATCGAAGGCCGCGGTGTCGACCAGATGCCGCACATCGGTGCCGAGGGTCAGCATCGCCGCGTTGAGGGCATTGCGGATCCACGGATCGGTGGGCCGCGCGGCAACCTCGAGCGCGACTCGCGCACCGGCCGGCCCACCCAGCCACGACGCCGCCGACAACGCCTCGAGCCGCACCCGCGGGTGATCGTCTCCGGCAGCCGGGAGCAACAGCCGCTCCGGCTCGTCGAGCAGATGGAGGCAATGCCGCATGACCCGCACCGCCGCCGCCCGCACCCGGTGGTCTTTGGCGGTGAGGCAGCGGTCAAGCAGTCGCAGCGAGGGCGCCTGCTGCCCCCAGGTGGCCCACAGTGACTCCAGCTGCAGGCGTTCGTCGGCGCGGTCGGCGTCGGCGAAGGCCTCGGCGGCCGCCACCACGGCCGCCCGGTCACGGCCCCGCAGCTCCCGCTGCGATCGCTTGCGGGCATTCATCTCGGGAAGCTTCAGGTTTTCCAGGAGTGACTCGATCGACGCCCCGGCGACCTCCGGCGGATCGACGAGCGGTCGGGCCGGACAGGTGATCCGATAGATGCGGCCATACTCGGCATTTCGCATCGGGTCGCGGGCCGAGTGCTGCATGTGGCCGATCAGCGTGTTGTGCCAGTCGAGGAAATAGAGGCTGCCATCGGGACCGATCTCCAGATCGCAGGGGCGGAAGTTGCCGTCGGACGACTGGATCAGGTTTTGCCGGAAGCGGCCCTTGATCTCACTGCCATCCTCGACGACCTCGAAGTCTTTGATGCCCAGAAAGCCGATCGTGTTGGCGTAGAGATAGTCGCCCTGCACCTCGTCGGGAAAATGTCGTGAGGCGATGAACTCGGACCCCGAGGTCGGCCGCACCTGGTGCTCGTAGTTGAATTTCGACACTTTCGCCATCTCGGCGGCGTGGGGCATCTTGAGCGAGTAGCCGAGCATCCAGATCTGCTCGCCCCCGGAGGCATCGTTGACGAACGTCTGGCCGTAGGCGTCGTGGGCGACGCCCCAGGGATTGTTGACGTCGAGCTGCATCACCCGCTCCACCTTCCAGGAGTGCGGGTCAAACCGCCAGACACCGCCGTCGGTCATCCGCTGCGGGCCCCAGGGCGTTTCCACCTGCGAGTGAAGAAAGCGGCCCTCGCACATGTAGATGCCGCCGCCATGATCGACATCGAAGGCCGAGATGGCGTGGTGCGTGTCGTGGGGGTCGAAGCCGTCGAGGAGGTAGTCCGTGACATCGGCCCGGTCATCGCCATCGGTGTCTTTGAGGAGCAGCAAAAACGGCTCTTGCGAGAGGTAGACACCCTCCGGCGCGAGCTCGAAGCCGATCGGCATATGGAGCCCGTCGGCAAACACGGTTTCCTTGTCGGCCCGGCCGTCGCCGTCGGTGTCTTCGTAGATCAGCAGCTTGTCGTTCGGCTTGGCATCGCCCGGCTTGTAATGGGGATAGCTCGGCAGCGTGGAAACCCACAGGCGGCCCCGATTGTCGAACCGCATCTGGCAGGGATTGCCGAGGTTGGGAAACTGCTGCTCCGAGGCGAAGAGCGACACCGCATAGCCGTCGGGGAGCGTGAACGCCGCAAGGGCCTTCTCCTCCTCGACGACATAGTCGGGGCTGCCGTTTTTGGGGCTCGCCGCGTAGTTGGTCTCCACCGCCGAGAGTGGCCGGGTTCGCGAGTCATCGACATCGAGCGACGTCTTCCTGCCGGCGGCGATCTCCCAGATCGCCCGATCCCGCACCACCGTCATCTGCCTGATCTTCTCGATCTCTTCTGGGTAGTTGATGTTGCCGTAGGGCGCCCAGCGGCGACCGTAGGCATGCACCCCGTTAAGCATCCGGTAGTCGTTCCGCCAAAACCATGCCTTGTCGGCGATGGCCCGCTGCAGGAGTGAACCGGGCTCGATCGCTCCCGGATCGGTGCCGAAGAGCTGGCGAAACAGTTCTGGCGCCAACTTGCGATAGCCTTCCTGCGAGAGGTGCACTCCATTGATCGTGAGCGGCTGCTCGGCGGCGGCAAACCAGGCGAGCGACGGCGTGAAGAGATCGACGAAGCCCACGCCCTGCTCGCGGGCCACCGTCTCAACCGCTGCCGCATAGGCCCGGAGAATGTCGTTGCGGGCCTGCGTGTCGGGGATCGCCAGCTCCGGATGCGCCTCACAGGCGATCGGCGTGGCCAGCACCAGCCGCGGCGGCGTGGTACCACCCCGCACGTAGCTCCGCGACCGCGTGTGTTTCACAAACGCCGTCAATTCATGCTTGAAGTTTTCGACCCCCGCCGGCCCATCGAAGGATTCATTGAAGCCGAAGAAGGCGACAATCGTCGACGGGCCGACGATCGTCAGCCATTCGTCGGGCGTGGGATGGTGCCCCTCACCAAAATGCCCTTTGATCTCGGGCCGAAACTGCTCCGCGCCGGGAAAGGCCCACGGGTTTTTCCGCCCCGCCTCGGGCCGAAAGGCCGGCGTGTGGCCGGGAAACCCGAGATTGCGAAAGGTGATCCGCTGCTCGGGAAAGTTTCGATACAGCAGCGTCTCAAAAAAGTTGGCATGTTCCATCCGCTCGGCGAGGCCGTTGCCGAGAAACACGAGCGTCTCCCCGGCACCAATCTCGAGCGGCAGCATGGTCGCCACCGGCTCACCCTCCACCGGCGTCGGCTGATGATAGGCGGGCCGCTGCTGATCGATCTGCTGTTTCTCCAGCGGCGTCAGAGTCGAGATCACATCGATCGCAATCTCACTCTCAGTCGACTCTGCCGCAAGAACCGCCCCTCCACTGACGACGCACGCCAGCAGCGCAAAACCCTTTATGAGTCGCATAAATCCTCCGCAATCGAAGACGTCCAGCGCTGTGTCATCATAGTGTAGGGATCTCGACTCTGCTGACACGCAAAACGTTTCAGCATCCGTGAGGGGCAGCCCGTGCCCCGGGAGCCGGCCTTGGCCGGGCACCGATCCGCCGTAGGCGGATTGGTCGCGAAGGCAGGATGCCGGAAGCGGAGGCGATAAAGTCAGCGAAGCTGGCAGGGAGAGAGCGAAGGCCTGGAGGGCCGTAGCGAACGTCCGGCGACGGGGTATGGGCAGCCCCGAACCTGCGCACTGTCAACACAACACGCGTTCAAGCATGAGCAGCATGCTTCGCCGGCTCAGGCAGCACGTGCGGCGCGGGCAAGGCGTCGCTCCCGGGATCGGCCTGCACGGTCCGCTTGTCTTGCCGGAGCGCTTTCTTCTTCTCGATCCGCAGGATGCTCCAGCTGAAGACAGCCCCCAGCGGACCCGACAACAGCGCCGGCAAGAGCACAAGGTTGCCCACCAGGGCGACGGTGAGCATCGAGAGCATCATGTATCCAAACCGCTGCGTCGGTCCGAACGGCGAGAGCGAGAAGACGGCCAGCCCGATCCCGATCACGCCCCAGCTTTGATACATCGCCCGGGCGCAGCCCTTGTAGGCGAGCATCGTGGCCTGCTTGCGGTCGAGGCCGTCGGCGATGCCGCGCCGAAACCAGAGCATGAAGTGCACGACGTCGTCGACGGTCACGCCCAGTGCCACGCTCGGGGCCATCACCGTGCCGATGTCGATCAGGAGCGTGCCGATGTCGTAGGTCTTGAGAAACGAGTTGCCCCAGCCCATGCCACCAAACACGATGACCGCCGGAAACGCCGCCGGCAGCAGGAGCACCAGCCCGGCCGACGCCGCCCGGCAGAGCACGATCATCACCGCCACGATGATCGCGAAATCCCAGATGAAGCCGATCTCGAGGCCGTCAAGAAGCGAGTGCTGAGCCTTGTAGACCAGTGGCACCAGCCCCGTGTAGTCGACCGACACGCCCTCCACGCCCTCGGCCTGCAGGCTGGCGAGGATCGGATCGATCTTCTTTTGGAGGTCGGCCTTGAAAAGGGCGTAGTCAACTTCCTTCACCGCGCTCACGCGGGCGCTGATCCGCCACAGCTCCTGATCGATCGGATCGCCATCAGGCGTCTGCTTCGCCTCGCGGAGATAGTCGCCGGCCAGAAACTCATGGCGATGGGCCATGAGCCGCCGGTTGAGCACGCTCCGCCGGGTACGGGCGCCCAGGCCGAAGGCCCGCGCCGCCGCGCCCCCCATGCCGTCGCCGCCACCGCCGATATCGAGGCTACGGCCGAAGGTGACCGTCGAAAGCGAACTGCCCACCTCCGCGAGCCCGCCGATCTCCCGCTGGATGTCACCGACGAGTTCCATCCGTTCGAGAAAGTTGAGGTCGCAGGTCTGCTGATCGATGCGGATGAGAATCTCCATCGGCACCAGCGGCCCGAGCTTGTCTTCCAGCCAGGCATAGTCGAGTCGAATCCGGGCCTGCGGGGAGAAGAGCCGCATCAACTGCACGCTGCTTTCCACGCGGGTCATGCCGTAGGCAAAGCCCGCCATCACCAGCAGGCAGGCGGCGGCCACGAGGCCGTTGTAGCGGGTGATCCACTGGCCGACTCGCCACCAGGGGCTCTGTTCGATCGGCCGCCAGCCGCCATCATCTTCGCCATTGGCCAGCTTGCCGAGCTTGAGCCGCGGAGGAAACAGCTCCAGCGCCGCCGGCATGAACGTGATCAGAATCACGAAACTGACCGCCACGCCGATGGCCGAAAAGATGCCAAACATCTTGATCGGCACCAGTTCGCTCACGGCGAGCGTCGCCAGGCCCACCGCGGTGGTGCCGGTGGCGAGTGAGAGCGGCAGCAGGGCATGGTGGACTGCGCGGCCCGCCGCCCCTTCCTGCACGCCGGTTTCAGCAAGCTGATCGCGGTAGTAGTTGGCCAGGTGGATCGCCCCGCTGGTCGTGGCGACATAGACCAGCGAAGGCATCGTGAGGAGGATCGCGTCGACCGGATAGCCCGAGTACCAGACGATCGCCAGGCTGGCGAACATGCTGTAGACGCCGGAAGCGAGCACGAGGCCCACCAGCGCCTTGCTCTTCAGGCTCCACCAGCTCACGAAAAACCCGACCACGAGCGACAGGCCGAAGAGGATCGTGACGCTCGTCTGGCCGGCCCGGTCGATCGACACATTGTCGACCGGCGGCCCGCCCATGTGGATGTCTTTCTCGGCCACACCGCATTCGGTGACCGCGACGTCTTTGATGAGGTCGATCGTCTTGTGCAGGTTGGCCCGCGCCGCATCGGAGAGCGTGAGCACCAGACAGGTCTGCCGCTGGTCGAGATCGTCGGGCCCGTCGGCCGGCGCGGCGCCGATGATCGCCCCGGTGAGCCGCCGCACCGCCTCCTCGCGGTCGAGGCTGAGCGGGGGGGAAGTCATCTGGGCGACGGCCCGCGGACCGGTCTGGGCCGTCTTGAAGAACAGCGGCCGCTCGATGCGGGAAGCCTCCTCGGGGGGCGGCAGGAGTTTGCGGGCCAGCAGTTCCAGCCGCGGATCGGCCATCGTGCAGCCTTCCCAGCTGACGAGGATGAACTCTTCGCCCTGGAAATTCCGCCGGAAGAAGCGGTAGGTCTGGGTCTCGGGATACTCCAGCGGCAGCCAACCCTTGACGTCGTTGCGGTTGTTGCTCTTCGCCTTGATCGCTCCCACCACCACCATGGGCAGCAGAAACACCAGGACCGCCATGATCCAGACGCTATACCGCTGGTACAAATTGGGGCAGTGGTTCGAACCGTGGGATGACGTCATGCCAGAAAGCCGGGAGCCAGAAAAAACAGGGCGGGCCGCTGCGAAACACTCTACCGAGACCCACAACGGTACAGGTCATCCCGAGGCCAGTCCATATCTATCAGTGCCTTCCGAGCCTTTTTTTTGAGCTGGCGACTCGCCACAAGTGGTTTCCTGGGAAGACTTTCCGTCGATGGTGAAGATGTCGCGACCGCTACGACCCGGCCCGCGGCGTGGCAAATCATGAGGGTGGGGCGGTTTCGGCAGCCTTGAAGCTGTGCCGCTTGTGGGAGCCGTCGCAAAACGGCTTGGCTCCGCTCCGGCCGCAGCGGCACAGCGCCACCGCCCGCTTGTGGTCGGGCAGCGGAAATGTCTGCCCCAGATGATCGGTCACCCGGAGGTGGAGCGGCCCGTCTCCGACCGTGTCAGGCATTTCAACCACAAGCGGGCCGTCTTCACGGCACCGAATCGTCATCACGCCGGGCGGTGTCCGCGGCTGGTCGGCATCGGCGTTCACGCGGGGGCCTCGGCTTCAACCACCTCGACGCGCAGCCGCACCCGCGGTGGCGGTCCGGCGGCGGATGCCGCTGGCGGCGGCGTGGTCTCAGTCGCTGCCTCGGCTGCCGCCCCCTCCTGCGACGCGCCAGCCAAGAGGGCAGGGGAACGCACCTCCAGCATCGCAGGCGATGCGATGAGCCGATCGAGCAGGGCATCGACATCACCCGGCTTCCCGGAGACGGCCAGACTGTCGATGATCGAATCGGATCCGGTCGGCCGGTCGCGATCGCTCTCGATGCGAAGCCCACTGGCCGCCAGCAACGACTCGAGACGGTCGCGGCCCTGCTGGTCGCGAATCACCACTCGGATCGAGAGCTGATCGCCTGGCACATTGGCCGTGGATGCGATGCGGCGGATGCCGGCGGCGCGGAGGGCGGCCTCGTCGATCCGGTTGGCCTCGGCCCACACATCGACCGCCCGCCGCACGGCTGCCACCTGTTCGGCATCGGTGGCGGGCTTCGGCTGGGGGCGGTTCATGAGAAACGCAAGCACCCCGCCTGCCGCCAGGGCGACGGCAAATGCCTGCGCCAAAACTCGGCGATCCGCTGCCTGCGGAGGCGGATGGTGGGCCGCCTCTTCGGCATCGTCGCGGGCCTCCGCCCGTTCCTCGGCAAGCCGCTCCGCCTCCAAACGCTGCCACTCAGCCTCGAGGGCCGGATCAACATCGGGCGGCCGGTGAGTGGGGTCGGAACCGTTCATGACACCTCACGAAGATTCACCAGCGGAACACATCCGGCCGTGTCGTGCAATCCACCACCACAACGCCGTGGCCATCAGGAGCAGCCCCACCGAGATCAGCTGGGAAATCGAGAGCGATGTGCCGAGCGCGGGCGGCTCATCGACCCGAATCTGCTCCAGCAGGATTCGCGACAGCGGATGGAGCGTGAGCACCAGGGCAAACACCTCGCCCTCCCGGCGGACCCAGGGCGTGGAGGCGACGGCGAGCCAGGCCAGCAACGCGGCATCAATGGCGGCATAGAGCTGCGCGGGATGCACCGGCAGGCTCCACGCGTCCGGCTGGCCGGCGGCCGGAGGCGGCAACAGGCCCCGCTGCACCTGATCGATCCAGGGAGGGCTTTCCGGCGGAAACTGCACGGCCCATGGCAGATCGCAGGGCCCGCCGTAGCAGCAGCCATTGAGAAAGCAGCCGATCCGACCGAGGGCGAGACCCACGAGCATGCCCGGCGCGATGCAGTCGGCCAGCCGTAAGAGCGGCAGCTTCCGCCGCTTCGCAAACCACCAGGCAGCGAGGCCCGCGGCAGGCAAGGATCCAAACACCACCAGGCCACCCGCCGGGATGTTGATCGCGTCGAGGAGTCCCTCGCGCAGCGGACGGCCCGGTGGAAAAAACGTCTGGTGATACTCGATCACATAGAAGAGCCGCGCCCCCACGATACCGGCCACGAAGATCTCCATGCCCAGGGCGAGGATCGTGTCGGCATCGAAGCCCATGCGGCGGCCGCGGGACACCGAGAGCCAGATGCCGGCCGCGGCGGCCAGAAGTAGCATCACGCCATAGCCACGGATCGGCACTCCTTCGCCGTCGTCGAGCGCCGGCAGCACGAAGGCCACCAGTGCCACAACGACCAGCAGCGGCCCGCCCAGAAGCGACACCGCAGCCCGCCAGCCCTGCCGGGCGGCGGTCGTGGCGAGCAACCCGGCCCCCGCCGCCACGACCACCGCCAGCAGGATGCCGAATCCAAAGAGCAGCAGCGACCCTGCGCCCCAGGGAATCCGCGACGGAATATGGAAGAGCGTGGTGAGCATCAGCAGGCCATGCGGGCGGGCAGAAGACGGTTGTCAATCAGCCGTGTCGCCCCCAGGCGGCCGGCCACGAGGGCCACCACCGGGGCAGTCGGCGTTGGGGCGGTGAGCGATTCGGCATCGACCACGGCGGCATAGTCGACGACGATCCCTTGGTGCTCCATGGTCTCCCGCATTGCAGCCTCGATCTCGGCGACCTCCGCGGCCGCTTCCCAGAGGTCTGCCGCTCGGGACAGCGCGGCCGCCAACGCCACCGCTCGCAGCCGCTCGGCGGCGGAGAGGTAGGCATTGCGGGAACTCAGCGCCAGCCCGTCGGGCTCACGAATGGTCGGGCAGACGACGATCTCGATCGGCACGGCCAGGTCACGAACCATCTGCCTGACGACCCGCGTCTGCTGCCAGTCTTTCGCCCCGAAGTAGGCTGCCTGAGCCGGCACCATCTGGAACAGTTTCAGGACCACCGTAGCCACCCCGGCAAAGTGCCCGGGCCGGATGACGCCTTCAAACGGTTCGGCCGGGCCGCGAACCACGACCTCCGTGGCATCGCCGGGCGGATACACGGCCGCCACGTCGGGCGTGAAAATCCAGCCGACGCGATGCGGCTCGAGCAGGCCACAATCGGCCGCGAGCGTCCGCGGGTAGCGGTCGAAATCCTCCTGCGGTCCAAACTGCGTCGGGTTGACGAAGATCGAGACCACCACGTCATCGCAGTCGGCCGCAGCCTGATCCACGAGGCTCACATGCCCGGCATGCAGGGCGCCCATCGTGGGGACGAAGCCGACCCGGCGGCCGGCCGCACGAGCGGCCAGCACCCGCTCCCGCATCACGGCCGGGTCGCGAATGAGTTCGGCCATCGCTCACACCATCGCTTCCACGGCGGCCACGGCATCGGTCGCCGCACGGCGCGGGTCGGTGGCATCGATGAAGACGACAGCCTTCGCCTTGGAGGGTGACCGATACTCCGGGTCACGGACCGCGGCGATCAGCCGCTCCTGCAGCCGCGCCTGCCACGGATCGGCGGCCAGACTGGCAGGCGGGGCCACCAGCATCAGCACGGCGTGCGGACCAACCGCCTTGGCCGCCAGCCGGGCAAACTCGGTCTCAAACGTCGCCAGTGGCTCGTGTGGAAGCGACTCCCGCGCCGCCACGACGAGCGTTTCCAGCCAAAAATCGGCCACGATGCCGTGGGCGCCCTCGTCGCAGTCCACTTCCTGCAGCGCCGCAAGCCACGCGGAGAGCGTGCCGCACCACTCCGGGGGCGGGGCTGTGGGAGAGGGCAGGGGCCGGGGGGCTGACACGAGGCAGCCGAGTGACGAGTCGCTCACGATGCGAGCCACTGCGGCGGCCTTCGCGGCCGGCACGCCGACCACCGCCACATGCGGTTGCGGAGCCGAGATGCTGGCCAGCATTTCATCGAGCGTGCAGGCCGCCAGCGGATGAACGACCTCGCCGGCAATCTCCACGCATGGCTCGAGGACAAACCGCCTCGTCGACATCCGCGGGTGGGGCAGGGTGAGGCAGTCGCTGTCGAGCACGAGATCGTCGTAGAGCAGGAGATCAAGATCGACGGTCCGCGGCCCCCACCGCTCCTCCCGGTTGCGGTGGAGGGTGTTCTCCACGGCCGCGAGCATCGCGAGCACCTCCTGCGGCGGCAGGTCGGTCTCAATCAGGCAGGCCCCGTTGAGGAAGGCCTCCTGCCCCGGCGGCCCGCCGACCGGTACCGTCTCCCGAAACCGGCTCACGTCGAGGAGCGTGACCCCCGGCATGAACCGCATCAACTCGATCGCGCGATCGAGTTGCTCCCTTCGACGGCCGAGATTCGAACCGCATCCGATGAGGCATCTTGCCATGAGCATTCCCGCGCGGCAGCATTGCCGATGTCCGATTGTACCGACCCCGGGGGGCGATCAGGCAAGCGCGGCCGAAAAACATTCGAAGGCGGGGGGGACATCCAGGCCACGACCAAGGTCGCCGACTGTCGATCCCTCTAGTCGTCGCCCCCCATGGTCTTCGAAAGCAGCATTCGAAATCAGTGTTTCGAAATCACAGGTGTACGGCAGACACTCCTTCCGGAAAACAGGCCGACGAATCCCGCGCGAGTCATCCGCTGCATTGCTCGCGGATGTGATCGCGACCCACAACTCATCGCGGCTCATCAAAGCTGTGGCGTCATTCTGTGATCGTCGTCAATGTTGTCAAGGACGCGCGCGAGGGGAACCATGGTGGCACGGCGCGACCGCGGTTGTTTACCGTCAAAACCGACCTCTCGCGTCCGCAAAAAATTTTTTGACAGCAGTGCATGCAGTCGGCGCGGCAAACCGCCATGATGTCGCAATCACGACCTGAGACGAACCACATGGCAAAAGCCCTGTAAAAACAGCAGATCGATCACCGCCCTCGGCCTGACTGCAGCGCGATACCAGGCCGCACGAGTGCATTCACGACTTTCGGGTATGAACAATTTTTTTCCTGCGGCCGACGAAGACCCGGAGTTTCCCGATGATTCCCTGCCGGGGCTTGACGCCGGAGATGAACGACTCGATTCGGTAGCGGCCGAAGCTGTCGACATCCACGCCGACGCACCGGAAGCCGAGACCTACTGGGAGCTTTCTCGGACACCGCTCACGAGCCTCGTTTTTTCACTGCCGCTCGTGCTGGCCTACGAAGGGGGCGTGTTGCTGCTGGGCCACGGCAGCCCCCGCAACGGCGCCGACGTGTGGCTGCGGCAACTCTTGGGCCTGCTCGGCTTTGGCGCCTATTTTTTGCTGCCTGTCCTCACATTGATGGGCCTGCTGGCCTGGCACCACGTCGCCCATGATCGCTGGCAGTTTCGGGCCGGCGTGCTGGTCGGAATGGCGGCGGAAAGCCTGTTGTGGGCGTTTCTGCTGATCGGGATCGCCCGCCTGCAGGAGAGTTTCTGGCCGCTGGCTGTCGAACAGGGGCCGCTGGCCGGCCTGCTGGCCCGCTTTGTCGGTTTTTGCGGGGCCGGACTCTACGAAGAGGTTTTGTTTCGGCTCCTTCTGTTGCCCGCCGTGATCTGGCTGCTGGAACGGTGGGGACAAACGCGATTCTCCGCGTCGCTCTGGGGCGTCGTGCTCACCAGCCTGCTGTTTAGCGGCGCCCACTACGTCGGCCCGCTCGGCGACACGTTCGCGGTCTACAGTTTCACGTTTCGCACGCTGGCAGGCATCTTTTTTTCGCTGGTCTTTCTGGCCCGCGGGTTCGGCATCACCGCCGGGGCCCATGCCGCCTACGACCTGCTCGTGGGACTCGCGTAGAACAGGCGAGTGACGCAGGGCTTTTGTCGGGTGCCATGGAAATTTTTATACTGCCAAGGAAGTGGATCGCGCGGAAGCCGTCCACCCTCCGGCGTGGAGTGTTGCGCGTGCTCTCGATTCGTCCCAAAGTCACCGATCTGGTTTTTCAGCTCTACGGGCGGGCTCTCCACCCGGAGTTGTTCGAGATCCATGCCTCCCGCAGCATCGATCGCGGTGGCTACTCGGCGGTCGTCTCGATCACGACGACGGGCCACGTCATCACCTGGCGGAAAGATGGGCTCACGCTCACCGAGGTGGCCACGGCCGCCAGCGCTCCCCTGCCCCAGAAGCGGCGGCTCATCTCTCATCGCCTTGCCGGCGAGCATGCCGATCGGATGGAATGCCGCGGTGGCATCACCTACCAAACCTGTTTCCAACTCGAGTCGATCGATCCCGATGTGTTTTGGGGATTCCAGCAGGAGCTTGTCGTGGAGGGATCGAAGCAGGGGCTACTCCACCGGTTCGAGTCGGGAGGTCGCCTGACCGTGGGGGCGGTGAGCCTGATCACACTCGAGACGCGGGCCCGCAGCCTGCTCATTCAGTGCTTCCACACGTTTCCGGACGACCTGTCGGTGGTGAAGACCCAGTCGCTGTTTGAATGCCCCGCGTCGAATGACGCTGCCTGAAGGCCGCCGATCACACGTTCCGACGCCCCCGCTTTTGTCGCAGAGGATGCCGCCCATGCCCGACCCACAGCCCGCCACCGCCACGCCATCCGCCACGCGGCCCAGCCGCGTGCTGATTGCCGACGACAACGAGCCGAATCGCGAACTGCTGGAGGCCTACCTGGCCGATCTCGACTGTGAGATCGCCACCGCGGTCGACGGCGCCGACACACTCGAAAAAGTGGCTTCGTTTCAGCCCGACGTGATCCTGCTCGACGTGATGATGCCGAAGCTTTCGGGCTTCGAGGTCTGCCAGCGGCTCAAGGGCGACGCCGCCACCAGTCCGATCATGATTCTCATGGTGACGGCCCTCGGAGAGCTCGGCGATATCGAGCGGGCGGTGGAGGCCGGCACCGATGATTTTCTTTCCAAGCCGGTCAACCGCGTGGAACTGGTGAAGCGGGTGGAAAACATGCTCAAGCTGCGGCATGTCAGCGATGAGCTTCAACGGCTGCGGAGTTACATCAGCACGATGGACGACGACCAGCCGCCACGATAGCGACCGGCTGGAGCTGGCGGCAAAGACAGGCTGAAGCCTGTCCTACTTGCGCAGGCCCACGTGCTCCAACACGCGCACCGTGGCCGGCGACTTGTTGAGCACATAGAGATGGATTCCGGGCACACCGCCGGCGATCAGCTCTTCCACCTGCCGGGCCGCAAACTCCACGCCCGCCTCGAACTGGGCCGCCTCGTCATCACCAGCCGCCTCGAAGGCCCGCGTGAACGTCTCCGGCAGCCGCGCCTTGCAGAGGCTGGCAATCCGCCGAATCTGCGCGTAGTTGGTGACCGGCATCACGCCCGGCACGATCGGAGCCGTGATGCCGAGATCGGTGCATTGATCGCGAAAGCGAAACAGGTCGTCGTTGTCGTAGAAAAGCTGCGTGACAATCGCCTCGCCCCCCGCGTCACATTTCCGCTTCAGGTTTTCCAGATCGGCAGCGGGGCTCGTCGCCTCCTGATGGGTTTCGGGATAGCCCGCCACGAGAAGGCCAAACTCGGGAAACTCACTGCGAATGAGGGCCACCAGTTCGGATGCATACCGCAGGCCGCCGGCCACGGGTGTAAACGACGTCTCGCCCTTGGGGGGATCTCCGCGGAGGGCGACGATCGCCGCCACGCCGAGGTCGGCAGCATCGCGAAGATACTCGCGGAGTTCCTCGACGGAGCTGCCCACACAGGTGAGATGGCTGGCCACGGGCGTGGCATGGCGGGCCCGTAGCCCCTTGAGCACGTCGAGCGTGGTGCCGCGGGTGGAGCCGCCGGCGCCGTAGGTGCAGGTGACGAGCGAGGGCTCGAAGGCCATCAGGTCGTCGACCGTCCGCCACATGCTCGCCTCCGACTCGGCGGTCTTCGGCGGAAAGAGTTCAAACGAGAGGCCGAAGTGGCCGGGGCGATAGGTGTCGAGGATGGACATGTTCGTATTGTAGGAGTGGTCGTCTGCCTGTCACGGTCAATCACGTCGGGCCCGCGGCATCGATCAGCTCGCGGTCGGCCGGCAGCATCGTGATTCCCCGCCGCGCCATCATTCGTTCGAGCATGGCGGCCGCCTGGGCCGCGGTGGTCGTGGTGCCGCCCGGTCCGCCCACGAGCTGATTGTGAAACGCCGGCACGACATCGGGCACGGTGCCACCGACCGTGGCCGCCGCACCGATGCGGGCTCCGCAGGGGAGCGACGTGTGGATCGCCGTTTTGGCGAGATCGCCGAGGAGTGCGCCCAGAAATTGGCGACCGGTATCGACCGTGCCCGTCGGATGCTTGAGCCGGATCGTGCCGTAGCTCACCTTGAGGTTGCCGGTGATCGTGCCGGCGGCGAGGTTGGCCCAGCTGCCGAGGTGACTG
>CAYZFV010000037.1:0-6298 GCA_964477765.1 uncultured Candidatus Kuenenia sp. | reverse complement strand
ACGAGGAGGTGCGGAGCATGATCTCGGCGATCGGGGCCGGGATCGGCCCCGAGGCCGACCTCGCCAAGCGGCGGTACGACAAGGTCGTGATCATGACCGACGCCGATGTCGACGGCTCCCACATCCGCACGCTCCTGCTCACGTTTTTCTATCGGCAGATGTATCGGCTCGTGGCCGAGGGGCATGTCTACGTGGCCCAGCCGCCGCTGTTTCGCGTGCGGAGCAAGAAGCAGGTTTACTACGTGCAGACCGAGGAGGAGATGAAAAACCAGCTCCTCAATCAGGGGCTCGGCGAGGGCGTGTTTCTGCCGGGAGACGGCCGGGAGATCGCCGGCGAAGACATGCAAAAGCTCTGCCGTACGCTTTCCGGGCTCGAAGATGCGTTGCTCGCGCTCGAGCGGCGTGGCATCAGCCTGCGAGATCATGCGTCGCGCCGCGACGCATCCACGGGCAAGCTGCCCATCTACCACGTGTACTATGGGCTCGAGGAGCACTGGTTCACCAGCCGCGACGATCTCGAAGTGTTTGTGAAGACGAAGGAGCAGGCCGCCGGCGGCGAGTTGCAGGTGGGGAGGGCCGAAGAGGCGGCTACCGCCAATGATCCGACGCCCGGAACGGCCCCTGGCACCGGTGTCGATCAGCTGGTGGTGATCGATCTCCACGAGGTCCGCAGCATCAACGCGGGGCTCAAAGAGCTCGAAGCGATGGGCTTCGGTATCGAGACGCTGATGCCGCAGGATCGCACCGGCCGGGAAGAGGCCCGCTACACGCTGCGGCGTGGCGAAAACGAGATCGGCCTCGAGGATCTACGCGGCCTGCTGACGGCGGTGCGGCGGGCGGGCGAAAAGGGTTTGTCGATCACCCGCTTCAAGGGGCTGGGCGAAATGAATGCCGAGGAGCTGCGGGAGACGACGCTCGATCCGGCCAACCGCACGCTGTTGCGGGTGACGATGACCGACGCGGCGGCGGCCGACGATCTCTTCCGCGTGCTGATGGGGGAAAAGGTGGAGCCTCGCCGCGACTTCATCGAGCGGCACGCGCTCGATGTGAAAACCCTCGACGTGTGATTTCACGCCGGACAAGCCTGCCGCCGTCCACCGGGCTTGGGCCCGGTGCTTCGTGGAGTGGCGCACAGCATGCCATAGGCTGCGAGCCTTGCCCAAAAAGCCGCGAGGCGCAAGCCCGCGGGCTGCCGCGCCATCTGACGCAACTGCATGCCACCAGGCTGGCGCCCGGTGCTTGGTGGGTTCAGTACCGGATCGCCAAGCCGGCGTCGGAGAAGAAATTGGCGGCGTCGCCGGTGAGGCCCCAGCCGACGCGGAGGCCCAGTTCCACGTTGTCACCGAGAATCAGGTGGGTGCCGGGGCTCAAAAACGGCCGGTTCACATCGTCGATGAGCCCCTGGGTGAACGTGCCGAAGTATTCTGCATGCACCTCCCATCGTTCGGTGACCGGCAGCCGGAGCACCACCGACGGCCCCCAACGGCTGAACCAGGCGGTGTCGCTCTCGGCATAGGCGTAGCGCATGGCCGCGTCACATCGCCAGCCGGCAGGAAACTCCCAGCCAAAGACCGTCGTGGCGACCGGCTCGGTACCAAATTCCTCGCCATACATCGGCGTGGTCGCCTCCATGATGAAACTGCTTTCGGGAATCAGGCCGTCTTGTTGGGAGGTCTTCAGCTTGAAGCCGTAGAGGAAGTTCGACTCGTAGAGCGTATTGCCGAAAAAAGGGAGTTCCCCCGCCTCGACGCTCGTCACGACATTGCCCTGCGAGCCGACCGAATAGTTGACGCCGAGTCGCCACTCAAACCGCTCGCTCCGGCCGATGCGGCAGAGCAACTCGGGATAGTTGTTGGTGGGGAGGCCTTGCCGATTTTCGATGTAGACATGCGACATTTCCCAGAGGGCCGTGCCCGGATCGACGCAGAAGGTCGACGGCGTGAAGGCGTCGCGATCGGTGTGGAGCTCGATCGGCTCACCGGTGGAGGCTGAGGCGGTGAACAGGATGACGCACCCAGCCACGCACGCAACAAGCCGCGCGGCGCGGCGGCGCGCCTGTGGGTGAAAAAACCGTCGCTGCATGCGGAGAAAATCGGTTCTGCAGCCACCGGATGACGCGACGCATCGGCGCGATCGGAAGAGTCTGTTCCGATGCCTTGGCTTTCCCAGATTGCCCCGTTGCCCGACAGCCAAACGCTACGAGGTTTTCGCCAGGCTGGGGAACCCAACAGGAAGCACCAGGGCGCAAGCCCGGTGGCCTGCGGCGGCGCCGGCTGGTGCGTCAGCCCGCGGACTTGCGCCCTGCGGCTTGCTGTTGGAGGCGTGAGCCCGTGTCCTACGGGCGGCTGCGGAAATCGCGGGGTGAAACGCCCGCCACCCGCTTGAAGGCCCGGGAAAACTGGTAGGGATCGGCAAAGCCCAGTCGGGCGGCGGCCTGCCGCACCTGCAGCCGCTCGTGGGTGAGCAGGTCGGCGGCGAGGCTCATCCGTTGGCGGAGCAGGTAGCGATACGGGCTCTGCTCGCCAAACCGCCGAAACAGCCGACAGGCATAGGCCGTGGAGATGCCGAATTCGGCAGCCGCCATCTCGATCGAGAGCAGCCGCTGCCGCTCGTCGATGAGGAATTGTTTGAATCGCTCGTAGGTGTGGCGGGCGGCGACATCCCCCGGTGCCGCCGGCAGCGCCCGCTCGGTGATCTTCGTGAGCAACACGCCAAGCAGCTGCCCGCACAGGCTCTGGCTGTGGAGCGACGGGCTCAGGCCACACCGCTGGATCAGGTCGAAGACAGCCTGGATCTCACCCGGCGGCGTGACGGTGAGATGACTGGCCGGGGTGAGCCGGGCGGCCCGCAGTCGCTTCAGGGCGTCGGCGCCGATGAAGTCGATGTAGAACTTCCGCAGCCGCCGCCGTGGATCGGTCTGAATGGTATGGGGCACGCCGGGACCGTAGGTGAAAACCGAGCCCGGCCCAAGCGGCACCGGGCGGCCCGCAAGCACGGCGGAGCCCTCGCCAGCCGCGACAAACTCGATGCAAAAGTAGGGAAACTCCTCGCGCTCCACGCGATAGTCGCGGCGGACCAGTTCCGCACCCCCGCAGACGACCGTCAGCGGCCGGCTGGCGATCGGCCGCAGGTCAAGAAAGTAGCGGTGCGATGTGACGACCTGCCGCGACACAAACGCCGGGAGGGCATCGGCGCGGCGTTTCCGGCTGGTCGAGGGTGTGGGCATGAGGTCAAGAATAGCTATCCTGCGGTCAAGAATCACCATTCCGAGATGGCCTGCGCCCGATAGGCTAACGGTATGAAAACTCTTTCCCGTTTTTCGTTCGGTGTGGGCGACCGGTTTGCCCATGAGGCCGAGGCCCAATTGGCGGCGTTCGAGCAGCTGGCTACGGCTGGCGTCGTCGTGGCCCCGGTGTGGAACAAGTCGAATCGCGAGCATTCCTTCATCGGCAGCGAGCCGGCGACTGTGCGGGCGGCGGCGGCGGCAGCAGTCACCGCGCGGCAGTGGCCGCATCCCTGGTTTGTCGATGCCGACCACATTCGGCTGCACACGGTCGATCGATTTCTCGACTCGAGCGACTTTTTCACGATCGACGTGGCCGACAGCATCGGCAAGCCGGCGAGCGACGCCGACGTGCTCGGGTTTGTCGCCCGCCACCCCGAGTTGGCCAAGCCGCTTTCCGTGCCCGGCATCACGAAGGTGATCCGGATGTCGGAAGACAGCCTCGCCGCGATCGCCCGAAACTATCTTCTCGCCTGTCGCGAGGCCGGGGAGATCGCGCGGCATATCCGGGCCCGCCGTGGTGACGACATCGTGATCGAAGTGAGCATGGACGAAACCGACGAGCCGCAGACGCCGCCGCAACTGCTCGTGATCCTGGCCCTCCTGGCCGAGGAACAGATTCCGCTCCAGACGATCGCCCCCAAGTTCACCGGACGGTTCAACAAGGGCGTCGACTACGTCGGCGATCTGGCCCAGTTCGAGCAGGAGTTTTCCGACGATGTCGCCGTGTGCCGCTTCGCGGTGCAGCACTACGGATTGCCCGAGTCGCTCAAGCTTTCCGTGCATTCGGGGAGCGACAAGTTTTCGCTCTACCCCATCATCCGTCGCGTGCTCGCGGCGACCGGGGCCGGTGTGCACCTGAAGACCGCCGGCACGACCTGGCTCGAGGAGATGATCGGCTTGGCGGAGGCGGGGGGCGATGGGCTCGATCTGGCGCGTGAGATCTATGCCTATGCCCTCGACCATGTCGACGAGTTGTGTGCGCCCTATGCGTCGGTGATCGACATCGATCGGTCGGCGTTGCCGGCGAAGGATGTGGTCAACGGCTGGAGCGGGCCGGAGTTTGCGGCGGCGATCCGCCATGTGCCGACCAACCCGGCATTCAACCCGAGCCTGCGGCAGCTGTTGCATGTGTCGTTCAAGGTGGCGGCCAAGCATGGCGGCCGCTACACCGACCTGCTCGAGGCCAACCGCGAGATCGTGGGTCGGCAGGTGACCGACAATCTCTATGAACGCCACATGAAGCCTCTCTTTCTCCAGTAATCCCCATGCGCTCGGCCATCACGATCTGCCTCGTACCCGAAGCCCGCCAGGGGCCGTTCGTGTTTCACTACGATGCCGGCCTCTCCGGCCTCACGGAGGGCTGCCGCGTTGCGGCGGAACTCGGCTTCGATGCCGTCGAGATTTTCCCCGGGTCGGCGGCCGACGTTTCGGCAGACTCGTTGCGGCAGCTGGTCGCGGCCCACGGTCTCTCGGTCGCTGCGGTGGGCACCGGCGCCGGCTGGGTGAAGCACCGGCTGCAACTCTGTGACCCCGACGCATCCGTGCGGGCGCGGGCGTGTGAGTTCATCGAAGCGATCATCGACGTGGCCGGCGACCTCGGGGCGGCCGCGATCATCGGGTCGATGCAGGGCCGCACGGGGGAAGGCGTGTCGCATGACACGGCGCTCGCGATGCTGGTTGATACCTTGGGAACGCTCGGTGATCGGGCCCGGCGGCACGGTCAGCCGCTGCTCTACGAGCCACTCAACCGCTACGAGACAGACCTTTTCAACACCCAGCGGGAGGCGGCGGAGTTTCTCGGCCGCCATGGGCTCGATGGCGTGAAGCTGCTGTGTGACCTCTTTCACATGAGTATCGAGGAGGCCGACATGCCGGCGACCCTTGCGGCTGTGGGCCCGCGGGTGGGCCATGTCCACTGGGCCGACTCCAACCGTCGCGCAATCGGCATGGGCCATACCGACCCGCGGCCGATCGTTGCCGCCCTGCAATCGATCGGCTACACCGGCTTTCTGTCTGCCGAGATCTTTCCACTGCCGACCCCGGCGGAGGCGGCGCGGCAATCGATCGAAAGCATTCGCAGGTTCGCATCCTGAGGGGTTTCCTATGCTCAACGGCCCGCTGCTGCATCCTGAGATTCTGCGTGTACTTGCCCGCTCCGGGCATCACTCGACCGTGCTGATTGCCGACGGCAACTATCCGGCGCTCAACAAGCGCGGCCCGCGGGCGGAGCTGGTGTCGCTCCAGCTCATGCCGGGGGTGCCGACGGTGGCCCAGGTGTTCGAGGCGATCCTCGGGGCCGTGCAGATCGACGCCGTCAACACGATGGGCGTCGACCGCAGCGACTCCTATGCCGCCGCGACGCCGGGCGATCCGCCGGTGTGGGAGGAGTATCGCCGCCTGCTCACCGCGGCCGGCTCACCATGCCAGCTCGAGCCGATCGTGAAGTGGGAGTTTTACAAGGCCGTGACCTCGGAGGATCACGTGCTCACGATCCAGACCGCCGACAGGGCGCCTTGGGCGAATCTTTTGCTCTCCGTCGGCTGCCGCACCTTCACCACCCCGTAGGACAGGCTTCTGCCTGTCAAAACCTTCAGCCTGTCAAAAATGCACACCCGCCCACTTGGAAGCACCGGCCTCACCGTGCCGATCCTCTCGTTTGGTGCCTCGTCGCTGGGGCAGGAGTTTCGCGCGATCACGCTCGACGAGGCCTTGGGCAGCGTGCAGGCCGCCCTCGACTGCGGCATGAACCTGATCGACACGAGCCCGTTTTACGGCCGTGGCATGAGCGAGGTGCTGCTCGGGATCGCGCTGAAAAATGTGCCGCGGGATCGATACCTCCTGTGCACGAAGCTCGGCCGCTACTCCCTCGAGCACTTCGATTTTTCGGCGCGGCGGGTGGCCGAAAGCGTCGACGTGTCGCTCCATCGGCTCGGCACCGATCACCTCGACATTGTGCTCTGCCACGACGTCGAGTTTGTGCCGATGCAGCAGATCGTGGATGAGACGCTGCCG
>CAYZFV010000036.1:0-20598 GCA_964477765.1 uncultured Candidatus Kuenenia sp. | reverse complement strand
CCGCCGCTGCCGCCGCCGAGACCCACTCGACGCTCCAGGAAGGCGACGCGGCGATCGAGGCCGTCGAATTCGAAATCTCAACCCGCTCCGCCGCCGTCGCCCCACGCGAGCAGGAAATCGCGGAGTTGATCAAGCACGAGCACCACCTGGAATCCGTTGTGGCTGCGTGCCTAACCGCGATTGACACCGCCAACGAGTCACGAAGCCGCGTCGCCGCCGAGGAAGAGCTGGTGCGGGCGGTCGCGAGGGTGTTCACGCTCGAGGCGGCCCGGGCTGATCTCGAGGCCACGCTCAAGCAGATTGCGGCGCTCGAAGAGGCCATCGCCGCCATCGACGAAAGCCTGGCGAAACTCCCCGCCATCGATCAGGCCGCCGTTGAGAACCTCGAAAGCCTCGACCGCCAGCTGGAGGTCACGCAGGGCAAACTCGCGGCGAGTGCCACCCGGGTGGAGGTGCTGCGGGCGAGTGTCGCCGTCACCGTGGATGGGAAGCCGCTTACCACCGGTGAGCCCCGCCTCGTCACGGATCCAGCCGAGATATCGATCGGGGATGAAACGACGCTCCGGGTCAGCCCGGGCAGCGGCGAATCGATGCTGGAGTTACGCGAGGCGGTGAGCCGGATCCGCCAGGCGCTCGCTACTGAACTCGACAGGCTCGGCCTGAAGACCGTCGCCGAGGCGCGGCCGACGCTCGAACAGCGGATTGCCGCGGAGGCCGCCCGCGAGCGAGACGAGGAGCGGATTGCCGAACTCGATGGCGACGGCGCGAGAGAGCGGCTCGCCGCGGTCACCGCCGAACGCACAAGCCTCGAGGCCGAAATCGGCCGCAGGATGCCGGCCGGATTCGAGCGGCCGACGGATCCCGCGGCGGTGATCGAAGCGCTGCACGTGCTGGAGGCCCAACGCCGTCAGGCCGACGAAGAGTTGCAGGCCGTCCGCGCACGATACGATTCGGCCCGGTCGGAGTTCGCCTCCACCAGGCAGAACCGGAAAGATCGCGAGTCCGACCTGGAAAAGGAGCGGCGGGCCCTGCTTGATCTGCACATCCAGAAGACCGCGCTCGAGGCGGTGCATGGCACCGACCGCAAGGCCAGACTTACCGCATTAGCCGCCGATCAGACGGCGAAGGAAAATGCCGCCCGGGCCACCGAACAGAAGGTCAAGGACCTCGCCCCCGACACCGTGCGGATGGAGCAGGAGCGTTACGAAAACACGGTGAAGGTCACGACCGACGCGATCAACGCCGCCGCGGTGCGGCGGGCCAGCGCCGAGACCATTCTCGCCAGCGCGGGCACGACGGATCCGCACGGCGACAAGGCCGCGGCCGAAGCCCGGCACGAGACCGCGCGGCGACAGCATGCCGAGATCGAACAGCGGGCCCATGCGGTCCGCTTTCTGCGGGATCTCTTCGAGAAGCGTCGTCAGGAAATGGCAGATCTCGTGGCGGCGCCGTTGCGCGAGAAGGTGAGGGAATACCTCGACTCCCTCTTTGGCCCTGGCAACCAGGTTTCAATCACGAAGGCCAACGAGCAATTCAAGGATCTCACGGTGGCCCGGCCGGCGGCCGGGGGCCTCGAGTTTGGGTTCAACGTGCTCAGTGGGGGCACGCGGGAGCAGGTGGCAGCCACCTGGCGGCTGGCAATGGCGGAGGTCCTCGCCGCGGGTGACGGCGGTGGCGGCGGCGACGCATCACCGGCAGATCCCTGCCTGCCGATGGTCTTCGACGATGCCTTCGTCAACTCCGATCCGGAACGGATCGAGGCCGTGCAGCGGGTGCTCTATCTCGCGTCCCGTCGCGGCCTGCAGATCATCGTGCTCTCCTGCAACCCGAAGGAATACACGAACTTTGCCGCCAAGCGGGTCGATCTGCCTTCGCCGAAACACGCCGCGGCAGGCGTTCCCGCAACGGTCGCCGCCGCTGCGCCAGCGGGCGACGCTGGAGGCGACGACGACGGTGACGACCCCGACAACTCCCCTGCTTCGGCTGCCTCGCCGGGACAGCGTCCGGAGGGCGACGACGACACTCTCGCGGCAACGTTCCTTTCGGCCGTGGCAGCGACGCCCGACGGCAAGGCCGGCAACTCCTCGCTCCGTGGCCAACTCGGCTGGGATGAGGCCACCTACGAGCGGATCAGGGACCTGCTCATCGCCTCCGGTCGCCTGAAGAAACGCAGGGGTCGCGGAGGCAGCGTCTCCCTGCCCGACGGCGACGACCCTCCCGCGTGAAAGACGCCGTGTACGACCCCCTCGCCACCCCTCGCCGGTTCGCCCGCGTGGGGCGCGGGCAAGGCCGTGTCTGAAAACGCCATCTTGAGGCAGCGTTGGATCCTGGCGATCTTGATCATCGCGAGGAAGTTGATAGAGAGTTTCGTGAAACTCGCGCCAATCCGTCGGCATTCCTTCAGCCAGCCGATCGTCTGCGCGACGATGCTGCGACGCCTGTAGGCCCGCCTGTCGAAGACGGATCGGTCGTCACTCCTGCGCTTCTCGATTTCCTTGCGCGGGATCAACGGCTTGAGGCCGTACTTTCGAAGCCAGTCGCACACCCGGCTTTTGCTGTAGCCCTTGCCGCCCACCAATCGCTTCGGCAGCTTGCGTGGGCTTCCCTGCACTTGTGGGATCAGGATCTGGTCCATCCCCGGCTCAACGTACGTCGACTCGTGCACCTGGCCGGCGCCCCTTAAATCGCACCGCCGGACGAAACGGCGTTACGCACAACTAACCAGGATCCAGATAATAATCTTCACCCAAAAAGAATGCTAGTACCCCCGAACGCAGTTGAACAACGATTCAACGAAGCGGGTGCAAAATCAACTTGATCACTGTCGTAGCCGGCAATTGAATCGTCATCTCCAGCTCTTTCATCGTGGGGCGCGATGATGTACCGAGGACTCCACTTTCGTAGGCTCTGTGCAACCCTGTCGCGAATTGTCGGGATACTAAAGTCACCCCCGGTCAAAACGACCTCATCTACCGAGCCACATCGAGCCACGAAGTTATCCGCCCATTGACAAACATGGCTCGCGAACTGATCAAGAACCTCGCTCACCATTCTTTGCTCGTCGGGATCTTCAGCAATGCGGAGCTCTGGCACCGGCAATTGGAAAAACGCACGCCCCAGCTGCCCGTAAACCGCTCGGTGAAACTCTTCTAGGCGTTGTTGTCGAGTGTCGTTCAGTATGTTTTTGAAGTGCGTCTGCTTGTCGACCGGAAGCCGCCCAGCAAGACGCTCATCAAGATCCTGTACCCCGCCGACCTCGGACGTCCAGTCAAAGTTCTGGGACCTTTGACTCGGGTCTGGAAAAAGATGATCGGCATCCGGATCAGTATTAAACCCAGTCACTGCAAAATCGGTGGTGTATCCGCCGATATCTATGGTGAGCACCCTGTATGTGTCTTGCTCGTGATTTCGCAGCGCGGCCGCAAACCGGAAGCCCGCGGTCAGCCCCCTCCCCGGATCCGCCGCTCCATCTCGTGGAGCATCTCCACCTGCTCGGGCGTTTCCGGCGCAGGGCGGCCGGCCTTGCGGGTGCCCGTTCGCCCCACGCCACCCCAGCAATGCACAAACACCTTGCCGCCCGCCGCCACCTCCCGCTCGATGTCGGCCACGATCTGCTCGTAGTGCTCGAGCGTGGTGACGCTCACATCCGGAATCGGATGCGATACCCGCCGCATATCGATGCCCTGCTCCGCCGCAATCGCCGGCAGGTGATCCTGATACGTGGCGAGGCCGTCGCCAATATCGGTAAGATCGATGATCGTGGTGATCCCCGCCGCGGCCAGGAGCCCGAGCTTCTGCCGCGTTGTCGCCACGTCGAGCCCATGCCCGGGATATTCGCCAGCCAGCAGGCGGCCCTCCGCATCGGCCCACCAGGCATGCAGCCGGAGATCGTGATCCCACTGCAGCCGCTCGCCCACCGCGGCCCGATGCAGGGCGTCGGCCAGCGATTCGATCCGCTCCCGCATCGCCAGCTTTGCAAGCCACGGCTGCGGGATCCCGCCCACCCCATACAACGCTCCAGCGAGCTGCCCGGCGATCGCGGCGGTGGTGTCGGCGTCGTCACCGAGGTTGGTGGACCGCAGGATCGCGTCGCGAAAATTCTCCGACCCCGCCACCGCCCAGATCGCCGCCTCGAGAGCCGCCACGCAGTAGCCCGTGCCGCAAATCTCGGGCGGCTCCTTCCCCTGCCAACTGCCGCGGGCCACCGCCTCCACAGCGGAGTGCAGCGGGCCTGCCTGCCAAAAATTTTGGGCAAAGACCGACTCACGGGGCTCGCCCCGGATGAGGGCCGCCGTCATGGCGGCGAGCACCTTGCAGGCATCGACGGGCCGGCTGGCCGGATGCGTGGGCCGGCTCGACGCGGCCGCCTGCTCGATCACCGCCGCGGGATCGTGTGACCAACGGATCGCCACCGGGGCCAGCCGCATCAGCGATCCGTTCGCCGCCGACTCCTCATCGACATGGGGATCGTGCGGCGTACCCGTGCGCTCGAAGCGGGCGAGCTGGCTCCGCGTGGTGATGCCGATATCAAAGCACCGGCCGGTGGGTGAGAAATGCCCGTCCCGCCACCAGCGCACATACCGCCGCATCTGGTCGGCCGGATCATGCCCCTCGCGATGCACAAGCGACTCGGCCAGACAGAGGGCCATCGACGTGTCGTCGGTCCACTGGCCGGGCTCGAGATCAAAGGGCCCTCCGCCGACCATGTCGGTCACCGGCTCAAACGTGCCGGGCGACTGAAACTCCACCGTGGTGCCGACGGCGTCTCCTGTCGCCAGCCCCACCAACGCCCCCCGCGCCCGATCCCCGACCGTTGCCCCGCTCATCACGCTCACTCCCGTGTTTCCTGTCAATGCCCCGTCACACCAAGTGACTACGTCCCAAAGCCCTCCGCGCTTCGTGGAGCCTAAAAATCGCCCTCATCCGCCGCAACTGCGTGTTGCGAAAACACGGCACATACGTACACTCTATTGAGCAGGCCGTGGATTACTGCAACAGAATGTTGTACAGTGCGAGGGTGGCGGTGGAATGCGATGGACGCAGGTAGTTTGGGATCCCTGACGGGGAAATCACGATGCCCGCAAACCTTCAGCATGTGAACCGGCGACTGACCGCCCGCGAGCGGGCCCGACATGCAAGGGTACGGGCCTCGATCGCGAGAGAATTCCCGCCCAAGCCCGCTACAGACAACTCCCGCAGCGGAATCGCGGAGCGGATCAGGATGGAGCGCGAGTCTCGGCAGCTGACCTGGTATGCCCTTGCCAAGCTGGCAGGGATTCCCAATCAGGCGACCGTTCGGGCGATCGAACAAGGGAAGGACGTGCGACTTTCGAACGTGGAGCGAGTCGCCCGCGCCCTCGGGCTGTCGTTGAAGCTTGTCGGGTGATGGCGACGCTTGCGGCAAATCTTACCAGGCGGTTCCATCGCCCATGGAATCCATGTCGTGCTCGCTGATGCCCTGCCATTCGGGGCCGAAGTCGCCATCCTGGCTGCAGAAGCCCCGATCGTGCATCGTGAGGATGAGCGACTGCGTCGGCTCCAGATCCCGACCGTATTCATCCTCGAAACGGTCGATGAACTCCCGGCTCAGCCCGAAGCTCTCCCCCACCTCCACCAGTTCCTCATACCACGCGTCCATCATGCCTCTCCTCTTGGGTGAATGAGCGATCACTCGCCCTTTACGCCCTCATCCGCTCGGCGCTTCGCGAAGCGCTGCGTTCCCTGCCGCGTAGTCATCCTCAAAGCCCGGCCGATGCCGGGCCGAGACCGGCAGCACGAAGGGGAACCAGACATGGAACGGGAGCCGATTCCTGGCGAATGCGTCGTCATCGCCCGCCACAACGGCCGCTACAGCGGGGCCGTGGGCCAGCGGTATGTCGTGGTCGATGTCGACGAGAGCGACTCCACGATCCGCGGCATTCCGCAGGGATCGCGGGCGGTGGGCGACCAGTGGATTCCCTGGTCTGACATCGAGCCGGTGAGCTTCGGCTGGCACTATGCCCGGCAGCATCTGCCTCGGGAGATCGTGACCCTGCTCGATGCCTGCGACGGCGCGGAGCACCTCGCCATGAACCGCCAGGTGAAGCTCGCCATCGTCGAATCGCTGCCCGACTGGAAAGACCGCGTGCTCACCGCCATCGAGCACCTCGACACCTTGTGAGCCACGTTGAACGCTTTCGGAACATTTGGTTCAGCTCCGGAGTTATCGCTGCACTTGAAGCAAAAGTGTATGTTTGTATACTTTGTTCATGCCGTATTTCGAGTTCCTCTGGACCAAGGAAAGTGTCCGTCACCTCGCGGAACATGGCGTGTCGCCGCAGGATTTCGAACACGTCGTGCTGCATTCGGTTTACCGAGGGCGAAGCCGTCGCTCGATGCTTCCCGTGGCCTGGGGTTACACTTCAGATGGAAGATACATCATCGCCGTCTACGAACACGTCGATGAACTCACGGTGATCCCGGTCACTGCCTACGAAGTCCCAGAGCCGAAGTAGGTGATTCATGACAGCACCACAGCCGCCCTTCGATCGTCGCGAGCCAACAGCCGCCGAGCGTGCGCGACTCGATGAACTACGTTCCACGATTGCATCTGAACTCCCTGAGCTCATCACGAGAAATCAGCTGAGCAAAGAAGCCCGGGAGGAACAGTCGCTGAGTGGGGCCTTACGGGACGCCATTCACCGCAGTGACCTCCCTCTCGAAACGATTTCCCAACAGGCCGGCCTTGCGTCCCTTGAACTGGATGAGTTCCTGACAGGGGAACGCACGCTGCGATCAGACGTGATGGATCGCATTGCGTTTGCGATCGGTTTTCAGATCCCGCGAATGCGGGCTCGTGCCTGATCCGCAACCAGGCTGAAGCGCGGCGGTCGCCCACGCGTAGTTGTCTTCGGTGTCCGGCGGAAACCGGGCAAGCACCCGCGTTTTATCGGAAAGCGCCGAAGCTCTTCCCGCTTGGAGAAAATGATGCGCCCAGTTCCTGTCGGTCCGCGGCCCCGTGTGCCCCGCCGCACCCATAACCATTCCTACCAGATCGGCCGTGTGTACACCGTGGCCGACGTCGATACCGACGGCACGTTTCGGGCCACCGACGGGAAGGGCCGCACCGGCAACTGGCTGCGGTGGGACGAGTGCGAGCCGGCTTCTTCCACCGCCTGGGATCGGATCGCCGCCGAACTGCCCGACGACCTCGTCGCCTTCCTCTCCTGCTTCGATGGCGTCACCGAGCTGGAGCTGAAGGAGACGGTTGTCGACGCCGTGCTTGCCACGGTGCCCGACCTCCACGAACGGGCCGTGGCCGTTGCCCGCTCCGCCGAGGGCGAGCCCTTCATCGCCGCAAACCGCCCGCACCTTCCCCGCCAGCCTCACTCGGAGCCGTCGCCCTCATGATGATCGCCCTGCCCCCCACCGCCGCCCGCGACCACTATGCCGCCGCCACCGGCCTGCCGCCGCCAGGATCGCGGGTATGTATCAGCGGTTTTGCCAAACCCGATCACGACGCCGCTGCCCGCTTGCTCGGCCTTCACGGGCTGCTGCCCACGGCCTTCGCCAACGGCGCCGATGCCCTGCTCGTGCCCGAGCCGACACCGGCCATCCTCGACGAGGCGGCCCGCAGCGGACGCCGGGTGCTCGTGATCGAAGATCTGCAGACGGCCGACACCGAGCCCGACCGCCGGCCCGCCCTGGAGATCACACCCGACACGGTGCGCATCCTCGACGTCACGCTGCCTCGCCGGGCCGCCGAAGGCCCGCTCGTGCCGCCCGGTGAGCGATTCGCCCACCTCTGCCTCGACGCCGGGTTTCTCAGGGCCGCCCGCACCGTGGCGATCGCCGCCGCCGCAGGGCTGCCCTGCGGCCTCGAAGGTGAGACGGCCGTCGCCAAGACGACGGTCGTGCTCTGGCTGGCACATCTCTGCCGCCAGGAGGCGGTGCGGCTCAACCTCAACGGCCAGTCAGACACCGGCGAACTCGTCGGACGCTTCGTGCCCGCCACCGGCGGGACTGCGACCTGGCGATTTTGGGAAGGCGTGGTGCCCGACGCAATGCGTCACGGCCGCTGGGTCGTACTCGACGAACTCAACCTGGCCGAGCCGCAGGTGCTCGAACGGCTCAACCCCGTCCTCGAACAGCCCCCGTCGCTCGTGCTCTCCGAACACGACGGCCTCCGGTTTGGCCCGGGAGGTGACGTGCCGGTGGCCGATTCGTTTCGCATCTTCGCCACGATGAACCCGGCCGAGTATGCCGGCCGCTCCGTGCTCTCGCCGGCATTTCGTGATCGCTTCGGCCTGTGGACCTTTCTCGAGCCCCCGGCCGAGGCCGACTATCGGGCCCTGCTCCACCGGCTCGTACATGGCATACACCCGGAGTTCACCCTCGATGGGGTCACCTGGCAGGCCCCCGACAGCGAGCCTGTGTATCCCGATCTGGCCCGGGCGACTGGCATCGATCCGGTGCTCGATTCCCTGGCGTCGCTTCACTGCGCCGTGGTGGCGGCCACCGGTGGCGACGGTGCCACCGAGCTCGGTCGCAGCCGCCGGGAACGCTACGTGTTTACCCGCCGCACTTTATTGACGACGGTGGCCCTGCTGGCCGAACGGGTCGCCCGCGGCGACAGCGTGGCGACGGCCGCCAACGCCGTGGTCGAGCTCACCTACCTCGAGAAGATCGCCCCCGGCCCCGACCGGCAGGCGGTGCGGTCCGCCCTGCGTGCGGTGGAGCTGGCCTGATGCGGTCTGCCATCGGTTCACCCACCGCCTCACCCACCGCTCTGCTGGATGAACTCACGCGGCTCGTGCAGGCGGCCGCCCGCCGTCCCGATCTCCAGTTTCAGAAAGGCGAGTCGGGCTGCGACTGGTCGTTTGATTGGGGCCGCGGCCTCGTCACTGTCAATCCCGACGATCTGGAATCGCTGGCGCCCGACCTCTCCCGTGGCCTCGCGCTGCATGAGGCCAGCCACGCCGCGGTGACCGTGCTCCAGGAGATTCTCCCCCGGGCCCGGCTCGGCCAGCTCATGCCGCTGCTCAACACGCTCGAAGACATTCGCATCGAGATCTGGATGCGACGGCGATTCCCCGGAGCCGTGGCGTGGATCCGGGCATACAACGACCTCCTGTATGGTCGGCTCCGCGACAGCCCGTTGCCACTCTCGCGGCAGGCGGCCTTTCTGCGGGGCATTCTCGAACTGTGGTGGTTTGGCACGACCACGCCAGGCATGCGGCCGGAGGTGCTGCAGGCGCTGGCGACGTGCCGTGACGCAATCACGGCGGCCACCGACTGCCAGCCACCGCTCGACGACGATCGGCCCGCCATCGTTGCCAGCCAGCGGGCGATGTGGGAGATCGTGGAGCACCAGATCCTGCCGACCTGGGAGCGGCTGGTCGCCCTCGATCGGCGCGACGGCCTGCCGCGACTCGTGGGAGACACAAGGCTGGTGACACTGCGGCAGCGCGGCGGGCAGAGCCCACGCGAAGCGATCGCCACCCGCCTCGGCAGCGACGGCTCCCCGGCCTATCAGCAGGCCTGGCACCGGGTGGGCCGCCAGGCCGACCGACTCGGCGACGAACTCCTGCAGATCTTCCTGCCGCAGCAACGGCTCCGCTGGTCGGCCGGCTATCCGTCGGGCACGCGGCCCGAGCTGCGGCGGGCGATGCAGTGTGAGACCGACCCCACGCTCCACCGCTCGCTCTGGCAGCGGCCGGTGCTGCCCCACCGTTGCGATCCCGCCATCCTGCTGCTCATCGACCGCTCCGGCTCGATGGAAGACAACCGGCGGATGCAGCATGCCTTCGACGGGCTGGTGCTCCTCGTGGAAGTGTGCCGACGAATCGGTGTGCCGGCGGCCGTGTGGTCGTTTGCCGACCGCTGCCGCCGCGATCTCGACTGGCATGAGCCGCTTGACACCACCACCCGCCAGCGGCTCGGCCGACTCCTCTCGTCGTGCGACGGCAGCACAGCGATGGGGCGGGCCCTCGAAGCTGCACGGGCCGCATTTGCCGCGCGGCATGCCGATCCGAAGCTGCTCTTCGTGCTCGGCGATGGCGAGCCCGACCATGCCGACTCGGTGCGGCAGGCCATCAGCAAGCTCGAACGGGATGGGGTGCATACGATCGGCCTCGGGCTCGGTGAAGGCACAGCCGGCCTGGCCAACTTCTTTCCCTCGAGCATCACCGACATTCCGCCGAGTGAACTGGCTACCCGCCTCGGCACCCTGACGAAAGCCACCTTGACAGAAAAATATACGCCTGTACATTGAGTGATGTTGGTTCGCCCTTCCGGGACGTTTCTCATGGCATCCGCTGCTGAAACTCGTGTCTACGAAGAACTCGTTGATTTCATTGCGGGCGGTACGACCCCACAGGACGTCATACGCTTCGAGCCGTCACGATCGACCAAGGAGCGAGTGGCAGACCTGATTGAGCGGGAAAAGGCCGACGGCTTGGCGGATGAAGATGCCCGTGAACTCGATCACTTTTTAACCATCGAACATCTGATGCGGCTCGCAAAGGCAAAGGCCCGCCTGAAAGCGGACCGATGACGCCATCGCTGCCGGCAGATGTGCGACAAGCGGTCGCAGAACGTGCCGGATATGCCTGTGAATACTGCGGCATCCCCGAAGTGTTGACCTACTTCGGGTGCCAAATCGACCACATCATCGCGCAGAAGCATGGCGGTGGGTCGGAGATCGAAAACCTCTGCTATGCATGCGTTTTTTGTAATCGGGCGAAGGGCTCGGACATCGGATCAATCGATCCTACAACCTTGCGATTTGTCAGGTTTTTCAATCCACGCGTGGACCGTTGGGCCGATCATTTCCGGAAGACCGGAGCTCGAATCGAGCCGGTAAGCGACATCGGTGCCGTCACCGCCAGAATTCTGAAGTTCAATGCCTCTGATCGTTTGCTCGAACGCTGGGCGGCAATGTCGGGGGAATGAGTTCGAAGCGCAGAGCGGCCGTGGACGTAGAAACTCATGATGCGTTTCGCACCACACCACGAAAGTCGCTCATGAAAATCACTCGCCGGCGGCGGCAGCGCCGCCCTTCGAAATTCGCGTTTTTTCTGGTCTGCTCGGGGATCGCCTTCCTCGCCTGGATCGGTATGGCCGAACCGGAAAGTGGCATCGCCACCGTCCATTGGATCGGGCCCCAAGGTTCCAATCAGAGAGCCCAGCAGCCCGCGGCTTCGGCAGCTGCGGCCAGCCGTGTGGCTGATTCTGAGCCCCGGCCCGCGCCTGCCCCGCCCCAGCCGCCGCTCTCGCTTTTCAACGACGCCGCCGGCCGCCCCGATCCCAATGGCGTGATGTGGATTGATCCCCTGCAGCTCGTCCACCGCTTTCCCGAAAAATACGGCGACTGCTTCTTCGGCAATCGCTCTGAAAAGTAGGACGGGCTGAAGCCTGTTTTACTTTTTGCTCGCTGCGGCCTCGCCACGACCCGTGAGCCGCTCGATGGCGGTCTTCCGGGCGGCGGTCAGGCGACGGGAAGCCTCGCCCTTGCTGCAGCCGACGAGCGTGCCGATCTCGACGTTTTTGATTCCCTCGGCATTCAGTTCGAGCACCGCCCGCTGCCGCTCGTCGAGCGCCGCCACGACCTTGGCCACCTGCTCTCGACAGGCCGCCGCCTCGCGGCGGGTGACGGTCGGCAGATCCTTCGACCGCTTCTCGGCAGGCGGCGTTCCGTCGCCGGTCTTCTTCGCCCGCTGCCTGCTTGGAGGGCCTTCCGGCTGCGACTCGTCGTGCCACTCGCCTCGCTCGTCGAGCCAGCCAGCCCCGCTCCGCTTGACGAAGTCGTGAAACTCGTTCTGCTTCCGACGGTCGCTCCGCCGCCGGCGATGCCAGTCGATGGCGGTGTTGTGGGCCACCCGCTTGAGCCACGGCACAAACGGATCGCTCGTGTGCCTGGCGTTTCCCGTGTTCCAGGCCCCCTTCGTGCCGATCGGCTTGCGGCTGGTCATCCAGACCCGATCCCAGACCGTACAAAACAGGTCGTCGACCACGTCCCACCGGATGCCGGCCTGCCGAAGTTCATTCATGACCAGGCCGGTGAACCGAACCTGCAGGTCCGAGAGCACCTTGTTGTTGGTGCCCCCGGAAGCCTGCAGCTCGTTCATCAGCTCGGTGGCCGTCGGCTCACCCACGCCGCCGACCAGCTGGTCGGCAGGCACCTTGGCCTCCCGCCCACACCTCCGGCCGGCCGCCTGCCCCGCCTGCGGAGCCGGCTCATTCCAGCCGTCGTTTCGAGCTTCACCGCCGCGATCGTCACTTCTCATACGCCCGTCTCCTCGAGGAATGAAAACTCAACACCCACACTGATATGCGATCGCAGGGACAACCTTGGTCCAAAGTGGCAAAATCACCGCATTTTGCGGGCCTCCCGGGTGAACAAATCGGCAAACTCGGGCACCGCCGCCGCCGTGCCCTCGAGGTCAAACTCCTCCGACAGCGTGCTGCCGATCCAGCCCTGCAGGGGCCGGGCATCCTCGGGCCTGGCCACATGCGTAGCCATCTCACCCGCAAAATTCAGCAGGTCATACACCCGACACTTCACCGGCAACAGCCGCTGCCGCCGGGTGGGGAGCGTGTCGACGTTGGTGAGGCCGTAAAACTGCTGAATTCGCCCGGTCAGCTGGTCGAAATCCTCGAGGGCCGCCGTCTTCCGATCGGCCCGCAGAGCCTTCATCTTCACCAGGTGCCGGCCAAGAGTGGCCGCCTCCTGCACCGACGCCCACGACGACTGCGCCGCCAGAAACCGCTCCCGAATCGCCGCGAAGCCATCACTGTGGTCGAAGCACTCGATCGCCCGCTGGAAGGTGTGCCGGGGCTCCCGGCTCGCCGGCACCTCGCTGCAAAATGCCTTGTGATGCCCCACCATGCCATTGGCGCAGATGAGCCGCAGCAGCGCCAGATAAATCTGGGCGTTGCCGAAGCCGTCGATCGGCACGTCGAGCGTGAACCGATTGGCAAACTGGTCACCCCCGATGGCCGACGGCATCTCACCGCTCCGCGGCGTGAACGTGAGGCTCACCACGCCCTCGTTGTAGGCGGCGGCCGACGCCCCGTGGGAACGAGCCAGATCAAACGTCTCGTCGATCGACAGCACCCGCTGCCCCGGAGCCGACACGCCGAGCAGCACCGGCGGGCCGGTCTCGGGCACCTCCACCATCACCCGCAGCGCATCCTTGTGCGACACCAGGCAGATCCGCTGAAACACCTCCTGCGGATGAAAATAGCGAAACGTGCTCGCCGCAAACTGGTAGCGACGAAACACCGACTTCCAAAACCGGCCCGTCACGCGGCAATGTTCTCCATCGAGATCGACCAGCGCCTTGGTGGGCAGGGCCGCCGGCCCGGTGCCCGGCGCGATCTCCTCCGACATCACGCTGATCGCCCCGAGCGACACCAGCCGCTCGTCGATCCGCACCGGCCGCTCGAACCCGACCCTGCCACCATCCGTCTGCTGCATCGCTGTCATCTCGATTCCTCCTGTGGTCCTGCACTCCTCGTACGCCGAAACCGGTCGCGTGATTCCTCGACCCGAAAATTCCATCGTCTGATCTCGCGGAGGCCGCTCCGTGGGGCTCCTGGGCCACTGCCGCCGCGGCGCTGGGCTCGAGTCACCTCGGTTTCCCGCTCCGTCTTCGAGAGCTGCACGAGCAGATCGAGCATGCGGCTGCTCATCTCCTCGACGCGGTCGTTGAGGCCGATCGACTGCCAGCCACCGGCCGACTGGACGAATTGGGCTGCCGGCACGGCCGTCGCCGTGAAGGGATGCCGCGTGGCGGCGCACTGCACGACGTTTTTCACCGCGATGCCCGCGGCCCGCCGCAACACGCGGCCGGCCATCTGGATCGTGGGCCCCTTGCCGGCCGGCCGGCAAAAGACGGTCTGCAGGCTCGGGCAATCGAAGCCCTCGGTGAGCACGGCGGCCCCCACGATGATCGGCACCTCGCCCCGCTCAAACCGTTCGAGCTGGGCTTCGCGGTCACTTGAGCCGGTGACGACCTCGCACGCGGTGCCCGCCGTCCCGAGCGCCGCCGCGCAGGCCCGGCATTCGGCGAGCGTGCGAAAAAACATCAGCGATTTGCCCCACCGCTCCGGTTCGGCCAGCCACACGCCCGCCACGGCGGCCGGCGAGAAGGCGGGAATCGTGTAGTGGGCAAACGGGCTGAGGTAGCCGTCGAGCACGAGCTGGCGGATGCCGGCATCCCGCACCGTGCGTTCGAAACACAGACCAAGCTTGTCGGCCCGCCACGGCGTGGCCGACAGCCCGAGCACCTTGGCCGGGGCCACGGCGGCGTGGAGCGAAGCCATGCTCACGGTGGCATCGTGCTGGGCCTCGTCGACCACGAGCAGATCGCCCCGCGGCGGACGCTTGTCGAACATCGAGACGGCCGCCAGATCGACCCCGAATCCTCGGTCGCTGTTCTCCCGCTCCACCTGGGCCAGGAGGTTGCGTCGCATAGCCGCCCACACCACCCGCATCCCCTGCCGCTGGGCCCACTTTGCCACGAGCAGCCCCATCACCGTTTTACCGCTGCCGGTCGGGCTCTCCACGATCACCGACCGGGCCGCCGGGAGCTGCTGTCGGTGGACGACATGGGGCCCGGAAAACATCTCGATCACCCGCCCCACCACCCGCCGCTGGTAGTCGCGGGCCTCGACGGCAACGCCCGCCAGCAGGTCGTCTGGCAGAAGATTCGTATCAGTCATCCAAAAGCCCTTTCTGTGGGAACGCGAAGATTGGTGGGTGGGAGACGGTAAGGGACTACTACGCCCCGCCCGCCGCCGCGCTTCCACGGTGTATGGTCCGCCGGATTGCCCCTGACGCTGGTCGGCTGCCGGATCCCGCCGGCTCGCGCCTGGCGGCTTTCTGGGAATCCCCATCAGGAAGCCGCAGGGCGCAAGCCCGCGGGCCTGGAGCGGCTGCGGAAGCGCCCGAACTTCACCGACGTAGAAGCCATGAAATGTGGAATTCTCACGCGTCACCCTTGCTTTTTTTCGCTACGGCAGTCTTGATCGCTGCCGGACGCACTGCCCCGGCTCGCGCCGATGACGCTCCCGTGCCACCCCGCGGCCGCGTGGCGATGGTGATCCCCGACGTCGACGAGACCGACATCGCCGACTGTCTGGAAATGGCCGTCGACGCGGCCAACAAGGAAAATCTCGACGGCTTTCTGGAGTGCTTCGCCGCCTCGACGCGCTCGGCTGTGCGCCGTCAGACGGCCCTGTTCTTCGTGCAGCATGCGGTATCGATCGATCTCGTCGACAAGCAGCTGGTGACCCGCGACCACGACCGGGCCGAGTTGGCGGTGAACTACACCACCTCGCTCACCGGACAGGAGCACGACATCGTGTCGTTTGTCCAGCTTGTTCGCGAAGACAAGCGGTGGGTGATCCGCACCGAGTCGATCGTGTCGCGGACCGTCCGCCGCGAAAGCTCCGGCTCGAGTTCGCCGTGCGGCCCCGGCGGCTGCCCGCCGGCCCCCTGCTTTGGTGGGCAGTGCGGCGTGCCCGGCGCGGGATTCCAGATTCAACTTCCTGGATTTTGAGCTCCTGTCGCCTGTTTCGGCCGGCATCTGGAAGCGCTTCGTCTCGCATCGCGTAGTGGATTCTGGTAGCAGTCTGCGGAGAAGGTCTCCCGGAGCGATCACGATGGCGATGCAGATGGAACGACTCGAGTCATTTCTCCTCGCGGAGAAACTGAGGTTTCGTTCCCACGAGGCGGGCCACATCGTGGTCGGCTTCGCGACCCGCAACTACACGCCCCCCGGCGGCAACGCCGCAGCGGCCCCCCGCGGAGCCGACGACCGCTTCAAGGGCATCGCGATCGCCGTGCGGCTCTCCGAAAACGGTCGGTATCTCGAGTGCCTGGCTCCCGGCCTCTACGACCTCGGCACCTGCCGCCACCGCGACGCCGTGCTCCGGGCCCTGATGGCGATCATGCAGCGGACGAAGATGGTCCGCTTCGACTGGGATCCCGCTGATGGCGAGATCCGCTGCTCGATCGAGTGCCCGCTTGAAGATGGCAGCCTCACGCGGCAGCAGTTCATCCGCATGCTGCGGGCCCTGCCGGAAATCATCGACGACTGGGATCCGGTGATCCGCGCCGCGATGGAAACCGGTGAACTGCGGCTCGACAAGGCCTCCGCACCGGCCGCCTGCTGAGCTGCCGCCGACACGTGGCCTGTCTGCCAGGTCGCGATCGCCACGCCTCTCTGGCGTGACTGAAGCGCCACGCACGCGGCACCGTAGTGAATCGTGATGATCGACGACACGCACCCCGGGGGAGACAATTCAATGCATCACAAGCGGAAGCAACTGTTGGATCTGTTGGCAGCGAGAGGCTCGGCTCTGCCGCCGTCGGCCGCCAAGCCGGCCACTCCCGAGCAGCTGCGAAAGCTCGCCGAGCGGGCTGGTGGCGTCAACCGCCTCGCCGTGCTGCTGCGATTCCATCTGCAACGGCAGCCACCCCAGCCCGGCCGCCGCCATCTCGACCCTTCCGACAATTGATGCACCACATTCGACACCGAAGCGCCCGACTCGCCACGCCGTAGAACCGACCGACGCCATCCTTCCCCATCACGGAGCCCGACATGCCCACGACCATTCAGCAGGTGACCGGTTTTCTCGACGAATATGAACTCACGTATGACGTGAAGGAGGAGTATGAGGCCATCGGCATCGGCTTTTCCCTCGACGAATCCTCGACCACCTACCGGGATCAAGATGGTGATGCCCATCTGCAGCTGGTGATCCGGGTTGTGGAAGACGGTGAATTTGTGGTCGTGCTGGCGCCGCAGGCCTGGAACATCGACGCCTGCCCCCATAAGGCGGCTGTCTTCGAGACGCTCGTGGCCCTGCAAGCTCGCTTCAAACTGCTGCGGTTTGACTACGATCCTGACGACGGTGAAATCCGCCCGAATGTCGAGCTGCCGGTCGAAGACTCCTCGCTTTCCTCCAAGCAGTTTCACCGGCTGATGCATGCGGTGATCATCGGTGTGCAACGGCTTGACCGGGTGGTCCGCCACGCCATGGAGACTGGGACCGTCTGCCTCGACCTCATGGAGGAAAAGGAGAGCGGTGACTCCGCCGGCGTCGACCACCTCGACGCCGACGACAAAGCCCTCCTGGAAAGCCTCGAAGACCTCGCCGAGGAAGCCGGCGGCATCGACGCCCTGGAGCGTCTGCTCGGTGGCGAAGGCCTGGCGAGTGACGACGAGCCGGGGGCCGACCGCAAAGCCGGCTGAGCCGAAGGCCGTCGGGCAAACTGTCTCCCGGCCCGGGACTGTGATCAGTGGGCGGCGACAAGGCCGCCCCTGCCCTGCGAAAAGCCCCGTGAAAAGGCGGCCTCATGCCGCTGTTGCGCTTCCCCCGGTGACCCGCCCCGCCGCTTGCCTCGCCTACGCGGGCAGCCCTACGGTTCCCGGCCCTCGGGATGGCCGGCCCGCGTCGGGTGCGGCCTGTTTCTCCCCCGAGGCTCTCGAGAGGTTCCACGATGATCGGCAAGAAGACTCTGCTCCGTTGTTTCGTCGGAACGCTCACCTGCGTGGCCGTGGTCGCGTCTGGCTGGGATGCCGAGGCGGGACACAGACGGCGATGTCGGAGAGCGTGTTGCTGCCCCACCACCTGCTGCATGCCGGTGTGTGATCCCTGCTGCACGACAACCTGCGCCCCGGTGTGCGATCCCTGCTGCACCACCACCTGCAGCAACGGGGCCTGCACCACGACCTGCGTGAACGGCTGCTGCTACAACAGCTGCTGCTCCACGACGGTCAGCGCTCCGGTGATCTGCTGCGTGGCCGACGCGGCCACGTCGCCAAGCACCGCGGCGGTCGCCGGCACGACCAAGCCGGCCGCCACCAAGGCGGTGCCGGTGTCGAGTGGCTCGGCCGCGGCCACCCGCTAGCCGCGACGGCTCACCACTGCGGTTGCCAAACTCCCGCCCGGAACAAACTCCGCGCGGGATTTTTCGTGCGCGGGCCCCAACGCTAGACCGCACCCAAGTTAGCTGTAGCGACGATGCGGCAATCAAGGAAAGGTAGGCTCGGGGGTCGGCGAACGCTCGACGAGCATTGGGCGTATCCTCGCCCGCGAGAATCTGAAAGACCGCGCAGCGGCGACTTTTGCCGCCCCCGAGCCGGCGATACACGCAGGCTGGAGCGATCTCGCAATCACACCGCGGCCGGCCAGCCCGTCGCCAGCCGCAGCCCCACCCGGCAGCCCTGCTGAAACTGCCCGATATCGAGCCGCTCCTCCACCGAGTGGCCTGCCACCTGCCCGGCCCCGAGCGTGGCGGTGGGGATGCCGTGAAAGTTCATCCAGTTGGCATCGAGCGCGCTTTGCGTAGTGAGCAACTCGGGCTCCATGCCGAGCGAGCGGATCACCGCAGCCGCCGCCACCACGCACGGCTCCCGATCGGCGAGCCGAAACGCCTCATACTCGATCTCGCCAGCCACCTCGGCACTGCCCCGACGCCCCTTGTGATTGCGAAGCGACCGGGCGGCACACGCACACGCCCGCTCCACCTCGCGGGCGATCCGATCGAGAAACGCGCGGCTGTCGCTACGGCATTCTCCCTTGAGCCGCACCAGATCGGTGACCACGTTGGTCGCATCACCCCCCTCGATCACACCGAGGTTGCAGGTGCCCGTCCGCCGGCCCCGCACGATCTCACCATGCCAGCCGTGGCCCGCCGAGTTTCTTGGTGTCGACAAACCGCGTGCCAAAGAGACCAAGCTCTTCCTGCACCGAAAACAAGAATGTGAGCGGCGGGTGGGAAAGCTTCCACTCGAGGATCTCTCGAGCCGCCGTGAGCACCACCGCCACTCCCCAACGGTTGTCGGCGCCGAGCCCACTCGCCGGGTTGCCCGAGACGATGTCGTCACCCCGCCGCACAGGCTGGCTGCCGACGCAGATCGGCACCGTATCGAGATGCGCCATCAGAAGCCGCCGCGGCCCGCGCACCGTGCCCGGCAGCTTCACGATCAGATTGCCCACCTCGCCTCCGGCCGGCGACTTCTCATGCGTGGCATCGCTGATAATCGCCGCGGCCGGCAGCCCGGCCCGACGGAGCGTCTGCCGCACGAAGTCGGCCACGGCCGCCTCGCGACAGCTCGGTCCGGGAATCCGCATCAAGTCGATCACCAGTTCCAAGGCCCGCTCGAGATCGGGCTCCGGGGCCGCGTCCACTCGTCGGGTTCGCTTTGCCACCGCAATCGCTTCCTCTCTCAGGCTTCCGCCTGTGTGCCGGCCGCTTCCAGCATCGTGGCGGCGTGAATATCGACGATCGATTCCAGGTCGGTACAGTAGCCGCCGCCGCAGACGATCGCGGTTGGCACGCCGGCCTGCCGCGCGGCATCAAGCACCAGCCGGTCGCGGGCCAGCAGGCCCGGCTTCGTGAGCCGCAGGCGGCCGAGCCGGTCGCCTTCATACGGATCGGCACCGGCAATATAGAGCACCAGATCGGCACCCGCCCGGGCAAACGACTCCGCCACGGCCACCTCCAGCCGCTCGAGATACTCCTCGTCGCCGGTGCCGTCTTCGAGGGGCACGTCGAGCGATCCGGGCTGCTTTCGCAGCGGAAAGTTGCGGGCTCCGTGGATCGACATCGTAAACACCGTCTCGTCGGCGGCGAAGATTTCGGCGGTGCCGTTGCCCTGATGCACGTCGCAATCGAGCACGAGCACCCGGCGAACCGCGCCGCGGGCCTGCATCTCGCGGGCCGCCACCGCCACGTCATTGAACACGCAGTAGCCCTCGCCCCAGTTGCTGCCCGCATGGTGCGTGCCGCCGGCGAGGCTCGCCGCCACGCCGTCTTCGACCGCGGCCGCCGCCGCATCGACGGCGGCGCCGGTGCTGCGGAGCGACCGCTCCACGAGGTGCGGGCTCCACGGGAATCCGATCCGCCGGATCTCGTCTCGCGACAGCGTGCCGGCCATCACGCGGCCCACGTAGTCGCGGCAGTGGACCCGCAGAAGCTCATCGTCGGTGGCGGCGTGAGGCTCGATGAATTCGAGCGCCGCTCCTGCGGCGGCATGCCGCTCGAGCCGCTGCCGCAGGAGCGTGTATTTATCGATCGGAAAGCTGTGGCCGGCCGGGAGAGGCAGGCGAAATCGGTCACAGGGAAAGAGTCGCATGGCACAAGAGTCTACCGCTGCCGCCTCCCCGCGCAGTCGATGCTGCGCCGGTGAGCACCAGATGGCGGAGCGCCAGTTTGCCCACTCGGCGAAGGATCGCCGCACGAGCGGAAAAATCCGCGGTCGACGGCGGCGTCCGCAATCCTGATCATGACTGGCACGCGACGTGCTTCTCTCCTCGGTTACGAACGCATCTCGGTGTCTTCGGACGCCGCTCGAAAGGAGGTGCCGTCAATCCAGAAACTTTCCCAAGCCAGTCAGATTCGAAAATCACAACGACACACCTTCCTGTCGGAAGGTCGCTGAAACGCCGAAGGCCCGGTGCAGCACTGCTGCATCGGGTCTTCATCGTCGTGAGGGAAACTCAGGACGGGAGGCGATGAGCCGTACGGTAGCCCGCCGGCTCGCGCCGGCGGCTTGTTGGGGACGGGCCTGCGCTCCAAACAGGAAGCACCGGGCGCGAGCC
>CAYZFV010000035.1:0-11700 GCA_964477765.1 uncultured Candidatus Kuenenia sp. | reverse complement strand
AGGCCGTTGTGTGCGAGAAACCATCGTAGCATGGTGGTGCATCCCGCCTTTGCCGACCAGCAGACCACGATCGGAAACCCGACCGTGAGGAGCGGGAGCGGTTGCATGTCCCAGCGCGGATCCAGTGGCGGCAGCGATGTCTCGACGGCATACATGGGAGAGGTCGGTCTGGTGGCGATGGCACGAATGAATGACGAGAGACGACTCATGATGGCAATTCCCAAAAGGGACCGTGGTCTCTGAGCAAACTCTTTATCGATGGGGCGACAGCAGATTGTTGAGAATCCGCAAAGCCGACGAAAATCGTGGAAGACGTACTACGATGCCCAATCAACCTGTGGTCATGCGGCTCGATGCATGAAAGTCGTGGCTGTCTGTAATCGTTGGATATCGATCTCGAACCGTTCTCGAGCTCGATCGTAGAGCACACGGTCGAGATCGATGAGTGGGAGGATTCGAGGAAGAAGCCCGCTGAATTCCGTACCGTTGGGCCGCAGCACGTTCTCTTTTTGCACGGCCGCTCCGATCATCGTTCCAAACGTGGAGTCGAAGAGCATGCACGACTCGCGGAAACGCTCCGTGAGCCCCACGAAGTCGAACGCATCGACGACATCGAGGGCCCTGTCGAGGATCCGGGTGTCGCCGGCACGGGGCATGTGAAAACCTTCGCTGCCAAGCAGGATTGTCTGGCGGTTGTGAATGCACCTCGTGACGAACGCTTCGTCGTCGAGAAGTCGATCCGGGGGGACGCCCGTGGTGTGAGAAAAGTGTGCCAGAGTCGACAGGGATCGCTGGCTGGGATCTCGAAGGAAGACGGCCGTCCGATGGCGCCTGGGCAGGCGGTCGGCGATCGCAGCAGAAAAATGCCCCGTGATACAGAAGTAGGGCCGCAGTGAAGGAAAGGTTTCAAGGATCTCCGCTTCGGACGGGTACCAGCCATTCGGGCGGATCGATAATTCCTCGTCCGACGGATAGACGGCGTTCATGCCGAGGGATGCCTGCAGCATTCTGCGGAAAGACGTGCCTGCCGTCTTAGGCATGTGAAGAAACAGAATTGGCGGGCCGGGCGGGATGAACGTTTTTGTACGATTCTGGGAAGCGGAAAACCTCCGTAGAATGGGTTGAAAAAGGCTCAAAACGTCCTCAGACGGCGTAGATCAAGAAGTCGTTTTTTGGTGTTTCGGTCGTCAGCAATGCTGGTCTTGAGCATTCGTCTCGGCGTGGCGAATCTCGCACGCGGCCACGTCCGCTTGAAGCCACGCACCCTGCCCAGCCTTCCCGGCTTGTGGCCGCGATGCTGAGGGCGATTTCGCGACAGCAGCCGGGCAAACTGGGCTGGGCTTGGTCGTTTGGCGTCGACTACCCTCCAAACTCTCCAGAGTCTGTAGCTCCGCTTGAATTCAATCAGGGTGGCCATGCGAATCGGAACGATGATCGGTGACGCGGTGGAACGCATCCCTCTCTTCGCTGTGCCGATGCGGTTTGTGCGAATGATGTGCCGGAAGAGAGGACGTCGCGGCCCCAGCGCGAATGCAGCGACGCAGCAAGGGAGCTACGCGGCGTGGGTACGTGCGCACGATACCCCGACGGCGATCGACCTCACGACGATGCGGAATTCCGTCCCATCGTTTGCGTACGCACCGACCATCTCGGTGGTGATGCCGGTTTTCGACCCATCGCCCAAGATCCTGGAAGAGGCCATCCAGTCGGTCCGCAACCAGGCGTACGATCGGTGGGAGCTTTGCATCGCCGACGATGATTCGACCGTGCCGGAAGTCCGCACGATTCTTGAACGGCACGCCGCCGCAGACCCGCGGATCAAGGTGCGGTTCCGCACGTCGCGGGGCAACATCTCCGCTGCATCGAACACGGCCCTGGAGATGGCGACCGGGGAGTTCGTGGCATTGTTTGATCACGACGACATCCTGCCGCCACACGCCCTCTATTGGGTCGCCGAGGCGATCAACCGGCACCCCGATGCAGCGCTTCTCTACTCAGACGAGGACAAGATCGATGGCAAGGGCCGTCGCTTTCACCCCTACTTCAAGTGCGATTTCAATCACGAACTGCTCCTCTCGCAAAACATGGTCTCGCATCTGGGCGTCTACCGCCGTGAACTGATCATGCGGCTGGGTGGCTTCCGTTCCGACTACGACGGCTCGCAGGACCATGACTTGGCGTTGCGGGTAGTTGCCGCGGTCCCCCGCAGCCGAATCGTGCACATCCCGCGCATCCTGTACCACTGGCGGGCGGTACCGGGCAGCACCGCAACTTCGGCGGATGAGAAGCTGTACAGCGTCGATGCAGGTCGCCGGGCCGTCGCCGCGCATCTGTCACAGGTGGGGCGCTACGGGACCGTCGAGCCCGCGCCGGAAGCGCCGTGCTTCCACCGCGTGAGGCATGCCTTGCCGGCCGATCCCCCATTGGTTTCGATCGTCATATGCACGCGTGATCATGGGGAGTTGCTCCAGACCGCCGTGAACTCGATCACGTCGCGGTCGACATACGGCAACTACGAGATCACGATCGTCGACAACGGAAGCCGTGACGGCAAAACGCTGGAGACGCTGAGGGAATTCGCCGAACGGCCCGGAATCACGGTCATCCGTGACGACTCCCCATTCAACTATTCGAAGCTCAACAACATGGCAGTCGCAGGAACCAGGGGTGATGTCGTCTGCCTGCTCAACGATGACATCGAGGTGCTCTCTCCCGGCTGGCTCGAGGAGATGGTGGCGGTGGCGATTGTGCCGGACGTGGCGGCCGTCGGTGCCCGGCTCTGGTATCCCGATGGCACGCTGCAGCACGGGGGTGTGATCATCGGCATCGGTGGCGTTGCCAACCATGCGCACCTGCGGCTTCCCAAGGGGTATGCCGGCTATGCAGGCCGGGCTGTCCTTCAGCAGGAGTTTTCAGCCGTGACGGGTGCCTGTCTCGTGGTGCGGCGTTGCGTGTTCGATGAAGTCGGGGGGCTTGATGAGCGGCTGGCCGTCGCGTTTAACGACATCGATTTCTGCCTACGATTGCGATCTGCCGGGTACCGCAACGTGTGGACGCCGTACGCGGAACTCGTGCACCACGAGTCGGCATCTCGCGGCGCGGAAGACAACCCGGTGAAACTCGCCCGGTTCCAGAGAGAGGTGGAATTTATGCAGAAACGCTGGGGGTCCGTGCTTCATCACGATCCTTACTACAGCCGGCATCTTTCCACCCGTTCAGCTGACTTCACGCTCGCGTTGTCTCCAGGAAAAGCTGCATGAGCCTGTTTGGAACCTCACCGCGGCCGGCCACCCGCGAACAGATCTTGCTGCACGGCATCGACAAGCACTCCTTGGGCCTTGAGATCGGCCCGAGTCACTGTCCGGTCGCTGCCAAGCGAGACGGATTCAATGTACGGGTGCTCGATCACCTCGACGCTGCAGGGTTGCGGGCGAAGTATGTCGATCACGGCGTGAATGTGAGCGCTATTGAGGAGGTTGATTACGTGTGGAGTGGTCAGCCGCTCGAGGAACTCGTTGGGAAAGAGCGATTCGCGTGGATCATCGCAAGCCATGTCATCGAGCATGTGCCCGATCTCGTCGGATTCCTCAATTCCTGCGAGCGAATTCTCACACCGGATGGACGGCTGTCTCTGGCGATCCCCGACAAGCGATATTGCTTCGACTGCCAACGGGAGAACACAGCACTCGGCCGGGTCATCGATGTCGCGCTTACGAAGCCGACCAACCATTCGCCCGGCACGGCAGCCGAGTATTTCCTCAAAGTGTGTCGGAAGGGTGACCGAATCGCCTGGGGCGAGGGTCATTTGGGTGATCTGGAGCCGGTGCACGGGCTCACCGATGCCCTCAATGCGATGGCCCAGGTGCGTGCGGGTCACTACTACGACCTGCACGAATGGGTGTTCACGCCCGACTCGTTTCGCACGATCGTTCGCGACCTGCGCGACTTGCGATTGATCGATCTCGAGGAACAGCGATTCCACCCCACGCGCGGGCACGAGTTCTTTGTGACGCTCCGAAGACCGACAGTCGCGAGGCGATCCGTCGCCTAGTCGATGCGATCCGGCACATGCCCAAGGAGACGAGGCACAACGATGTTCGGATTGGTTCGCAGGACCCGCGATTCCGGTCAACCGGGCCCCCTGCCAAACGGCTCCGCAAATCCAGGCATCCTTGATGCCTACTGCATGGAGCGGCCCGGCCCGCAGCAGGTGCTCGATATGTTTCGCGGGGAATGGTCGTCAGCGATGCCCGCGGGCAGTGGCCTACAGACGACCCCAGGATCTGCGGCCCTGTTCGAGGATGCACGGGTGACGTGGGCCGTCGCACAGGCCGGTGGCGTGGCGGGCTGGCGGATTCTCGAGATCGGTCCGCTCGAGGGAGGGCATTCCTACATGCTCGAGCAGGCCGGCGCGGCCGAGGTGCTCGCCATCGAGGCCAATACGCGATCGTTTCTCAAGTGCCTGTGCATCAAAGAGGTGTTCAGGCTCCAAGCGGTGCGGTTTCTTCTGGGCGACGGCATGGCGTTCATGGAGCAAGACGCCGGCGGCTTCGACATAGTTTTCGCCAGCGGAGTCCTCTATCACCTTCAGGATCCCATGGCGTTTCTCCGGCTGCTCCCCCGCATGGCACCGCGGGCGCTTCTGTGGACGCACTATTTCGACGACGCAATCGTTCAAAACGCACCGGCGATCGCACACAAGTTCGGCCCCGTCGAACGGGGCACGATCGATGGATTCACCTACGATTCGGTCGAGCAATCGTACAAGGAAGCACTCCAGTGGAGTGGGTTTTGCGGCGGCTCCGCACCGACGAGTCGATGGCTGACGCGGAGATCAATCCTCGACTATCTCCGACACCTCGGCTATGGTCGCATCGAAGTGTCGTTTGAAGCGCCGGAACATCCGAATGGGCCGGCGTTCGCGGTGTATGTGGAATGAGCCGCCACGAGGCGCCGGTGCTTCCGTCATCATGCGGGCTTCTCGAGCACGGCGAGCGACTGCCCGAGGGCCCGGCCTGCCCAGCGTGACTCTCCGCAGTCGACGAACTCCACCCGTCGAAAGCCAAGGTGGGAGCACCAGACGTCGATCACGTTTCGTTCGATGAACATGTTGAGCGGGGCACGGGCGTTCATGCGTCGGTTCTGGACGGTTGGTACAAACACATCCCAGTGGGCGGGGGCGGCAAACTCGAGAAATGACATCACAACCCTGCCGCCTGGTCTCAACACCCGGTGAGACTCCTCCAGGTAGATGTAGCTCTCGTCGTGCAGCAGGTGCGTGAACAGACTGAAGGCGCAGAGCATATCAGCGGACGCATCGCCCGCTGGAATCGAGAGTTGCCGATGGCATTTGAATCGGTAGTGTTTCGGGCAGACTGACGCTGCGTAGTCGAGCAGTCTTGGGATGATGTCGATCCCCAGGTACTCGATCTGTACCCGTTCGCTGATGCCCGTCGCCGCCCCCCCGCTGCCACAGCCGAGATCGACAAGGCTCATGCCATCGCGGAGACCGTTTTGCACGAGCACTTCGGCGAGGATGCCCTTGAAACGGTCGTACTGCCCCCCCACGGCGAGCGACATCGCCTCGTGGAGTGGATGAGCGGCAAGAAGCTGGTCGACAAGTCTTTCCTAATCCTCAACAAAGTGAAATTCGGACATCGATGGTTTCCTCCAGACAACAATGGCAAGGCCATCAGTGACGCCCCATGCGTTGCCGATGACTCCTGATCAGCATGGCCCAATCCGGCGAGAGTGTTTCGAGCTCTGCCTGTACCTGCGGCAGGTCGAGCCCGTAATAGTTCTCCGTGAAAATACGACGCTTGATATAGGGAACCCCGGATTGCCATAAGCGGGCGTAAAACAGTTCGCTGGGATTGAATGGTGCTCGAGACGCCCACGTCTTGCGCAGGTGCCGCCATGTCCGTTGGGGGGCCCACGGCGAGCAATGCTTGCTTCGTTCAGCACGCGACGACAACGGCGCATCACGCCCATCGTAAACGCCGGCGAGGCGGAAGCCCGACTGCTGGACGGTGTGGGAAAGCCCGAGTTCACGTCGTGAAATGATTTCTTCTTTCGGCAAGTCACTGGCACACGAATCCCAAAACATCCGGAAGATTTCGGAGCGAATGACCCGCGACCGCATGGCAAAAAACCACGATTGCACGTGTCGCTGAGGCTTCTCGGAAACCGTCATGCCCCAAAAGTCCACTGCAGCAAGCCTGTGGCTCTCAAGAGCGGGAGCAAGATCAAAAAGCGGACCATAGACGCTGTCGTTCACACAAATGATCTCGTCAAAGTCAGTCGGTGAGCCAAGGGCCTGCAGGCCTGCTCTCCAGCTGCCAAAATCGTAACCGGCGTTTTCGCGAGGAATGAAAGCATCCACAATGCCGGAGAGATCCTGCGGAAGTGTCTTTGTGCTCACCGAAATGAGAACAAGGGTATCAGCGAATCTGCGGTATTCCCGTGCTGCAGCGATGACGTATGGGTCGATGATCCCATCCCGGTCGTAGTGCGCCAGAAGAATCGCCCGGTTCATGCGTGGATCGACTTCGGAAATGAGGGGCGGATGGCAACGGATGCGAAAGCGTATGGCGTCGGACGTGCATTCGTCCAGTTCCCAATCGGTCGCCATGGGTATATTGACTGGATGACGAACGAGGCACCGCGTTGTCGCGGGCATGAACAGCAGTAGAAGTGATAGAGAGGAAGACCGGCTTCATTCATGCCTGAGATGACCATCATCGTCACCGGTGGGGCGGGATTTATCGGCAGCCACATCGTGGACGGGCTGTTGGCGGCGGGCCATCGAGTGGTCGTGATCGATGACTTGTCGAGTGGATCGCGGGAAAATCTCCCCACCGGGGTGGCGACCCACGTCGTCGACATCGTCGATGGCAAGGCCGTGGCTGCTGTGTTCGAGAAGGAACGGCCTGATGCGGTCTGCCATCAGGCGGCGCAGATGTCCGTCAGCCGGTCGGTGCGGGAGCCGCTCTTCGACGCGCAGGTGAACTGCATCGGGCTCATCAATGTGCTCGATGCCGCGGTGAAGACCGGCTGCAGGCGGGTCGTGTTTGCCTCGAGCGGCGGTGTGCTCTATGGCGACGTGACGACGCCGGCCCCTGAGACGACCCCTGCCAACCCGGTGAGCCCCTACGGCATCACGAAGTGGGTGGGCGAACGCTACCTCGAGTTTTACGCCCGCGAACACGGCCTCGCGACCGTGGCCCTCCGCTATTCCAACGTCTACGGCCCGCGGCAGAATCCGCATGGCGAGGCGGGTGTCGTGGCCATCTTCTGCAAGAAGCTCCTTGCCGGTGAGCCAGCCACGATCAACGGTGACGGCCGCTACGTGCGCGACTATGTGTATGGTCCGGACGTGGCGCGGGTGAATGGGATCGCCCTCACGGCTGACCTGCCGCAGATCCGCCCGGGCACGCTCACCAGTCTCAACATCGGCACGGGCATCGGAACGGATGTCAATCAACTCGAAGGCATGATTCGCCAGCATGTGGGGCGGGTGCTGGCCGCTCACGGCAAGCCCGCCGCCCTCCCGGAGCCCCTCCACGGGCCGGCTCGGGCGGGCGACCTGCGGTCAAACCTGGTGGACGCCGCGCTCGCGAATGAGGTGCTCGGCTGGGAGCCAAGCACCTCACTCGACGAGGGCTTGCGGCAGACGGCTGGGTGGTTTGCGGAGCGGGGGGCGATAGCGAGGGCGTGAAGGGCTCGCCGTGACAGGTCGGGAGACCTGTCCTACATTTGCTGCATGAACGCGTTGGATTCCTCGCACAAAACAGCTCTGATTTGCGGCATCGGCGGGCAGGACGGCCCCTATCTCGCCGCCCACCTGCTCGGCCTTGGCTACCGCGTGGTCGGCACGAGTCGCGATGCGAATGCAAACCGTTTCGACGGGCTCAAACGGCTGGGGATTCGGGATCGCGTGACGGTCGAGTCGATGTCGCTTGTCGACTTTCGCTCCACGTTTCAGATCGTGTCGCGGCACGAGCCCGACGAGATCTACAACCTCGCGGGGCAGTCGTCGGTGGGACTCTCGTTTGAACTTCCGGTGGAAACGTACGAAAGCTTCATTGTCGGCACCGTCAACCTGCTCGAAGCCATTCGCATGCTGGGTGGCGACATCCGCCTCTACAACGCCGGCAGTTCCGAAATGTTTGGCAACACCCACGGCCAGCCGGCCACCGAAGAGACTGTGCTCCACCCCCGCAGCCCCTACGGCATCGCCAAGGCGACCTCCTTCTGGCAGATCGCCCAATACCGCGAGGCCTACGGCGTGCATGCCTGCACCGGCATTCTCTTCAATCACGAGAGTCCGCTGCGGCCCGAACGGTTTGTGACGCAGAAGATCGTGGCCGCCGCCTGTCGAATCGCCGCCGGCGAGCAGCAGACGCTCACGCTTGGCGACCTTTCCGTGCAACGCGACTGGGGCTGGGCGCCGGAATACGTGGTGGCGATGCATGCGATGCTCCAGCTTGAAGAGCCGGAAGACTTTGTGATCGCCACCGGCCACACGAGCAGCCTTGAGGAGTTTGTGGCCGAGGCTTTTGCCGCCGTGGGGCTCGAGTGGCGGAAGCATGTGGTGCAAGATCCGCAGCTCATGCGGCCCAGCGAAATCGCCGTGGGCCGGGCCGATCCCACGCGGGCCGCCGAGCGGCTGGGCTGGACGGCGAAGTATCGGATGGCGGATGTCGCGCGGATGATGGTGGAAGCGCGGCGATGACAGGTTTGGAGACCTGTCCTACAGGCTGGAGGTGGCGCCGGCGCAGAGTCGCTTGCTGAGTGTCGGCGAGGCGAGATACAGCAGCAGGCCGTGCTTCTTGCCGATGATGTTGGCGGCATTCACGGCTGAGTACTCGACATGCTCCGGCATCCACCGCCGCGGCATGCCGGTGTGGCCCAAGGCCTCGATGCTGACGTGCCGATCGAGCAGTGGGAAGAACCCCAAGGCCTTGTCGCGCGGATTGATGATCAGTGAAACGCGATCGACGCAGTCGAGTGTGTGTCGATACGGCCCGCGTGGCGCGAAGGCATCGCAGCGAAGCGCGGGCGCGATCAGCATGAGATTCGTTCGGGCGGGGCGATGCCGCCACGGTTGCAGATCCCGGCGGCCCGCCTCCTCTGCGGCCACGAGGTCTTCCAGTGCCTCCGCGGTGATGAGGGCCCCGAAGCTGTAGCCCACGATGCCGACCGGCCGGCAGGGATCGATCTGGCCCAAGAGCCAGGCGAGATAGCGACCCTCCGTGTAGGTGCGGTCGTATTTGGCGCGGCCATCTTTGAGTAGCAAGCCATCTTTTTCGCTCGGCCACGAATAGATCACCGTGCGAACCGGCCCCAGCGTCGGGCAGGCGGCGGCGCAGTGCCGCGCCAACAACAGCCCCTGCTGAGCCGCCTCTGCATGCTGATACCGGTTGCCATGAATGAAGACGACGATTGGCTTGACGAGGCCCTGCTCATCCGGCCCCAGCAGCGATGCCAGATCGGATCGCACCCATCGGCCGCAGCCGGCCTGGCACCCGCTGCGATCCACAAACCGCTGTATGCCGAGATGCGGGGCCACCGGCACCCGGCAGGTCGCGGGCAGGCCACGGGTACTCACCACCCAGACATCCGGCTCGGAACAGTTTCCAGCCGTGAGATGCGGCACCGGATCGAGCGACCGCAACGCCCGTTCTTCGGCGTCGGGCAACACCGTCAGCAGTCGTTCGCTGATCTCGCCAAGGGTGTCGCCAACGGTGTCGGCGAGCGCGTCGCCACGGGCGACGCGCGGCCCAATGCAGGCCAGCACGATCAGGGCCGCCGCCGCGCAGCCGACGATGAAGCGAAAGACCGCGAGGAGCGATTCTGGGCGGTGAGCCTGCGTTAGAATTTGCCCTGCCGGCATGGTGATTGAGGCCTTTGAAGGTTCTCAACCCTAGCACGGGTTTTTCGCAGACCTCGGCGATTGGAAGGCCGCGGCTCGATGCCTGGCACGTCTCCACGAGGCACGATCGCTACCGCTGGCATAACCGGGCGTGTCGCACGGCTGCCGCCTCGTCATGACCCTGGGAAAATTTCCCGCTTCCGACCGCGCGCCAAATCGTGAGCTAAGGTTCTGAGGCGTCGTCATGGACGGCGCGATGACAAGTCCAGGGTGGGACGCTCCCCGCCCTGCCGATGGTGGAGAAGCGAAGATGTCTCGTACGGTTTTGCTCGCACTGGTGGTCAGCAGTCTGGCAATCGCCCCCGGTTGCAGCGGCTTTGGCAACAGCTGCCGCCGGCCTTCCTTCATGGAGTTTCAGGGCGGCGGCTGCCTGAACCGACGGCAGCACCCGCAACCCCAGATGGCCCCCTGCGGCGCACCAGCCTGCGGCCCGATGGCGGCCCCGGCCTGCGACCCATGTGGCTCCCCGGCCCCGTGCTGCGAGGGTGGCGGCGAGATGATCTCGTCACCCATGTCGGCCCCGGTGGCGAGCGAGCAGGGCACGTTTTCCTGATCCACGCCTGACATTCGAACACCCCCGCCCCTCTGGTGACGCGCCGTTCTTGCCGGCCACGCATCGGGCAAGCAGCACGCTGTGTGCCTGCTCCCGATTCGAGCGGCTCGTCACCGGGGGGGCGGGTTTTTTGGCGGTATACTCTCCGTCATGTTTGAAAATCTCTCCGCCTCGCTCTCCTCCGCCCTCTCCTCTCTCCGCGGCCGCGGGAAACTCTCCGCCGCCAATATGCGCGAGGGGCTGGGCGACGTTCGCACCGCCCTCCTCGAGGCCGACGTGGCCTATTCGGTGGTCGACGACTTCATCGATCGCGTCGCCGAAGATGCCGTGGGCGCGCAGGTGCTTGAATCGCTCGACCCCACGCAGCAGCTCGTCGGCATCGTCCACCGCGAACTGGTCAACCTCATGGGGCCGGTGGACCACTCGCTCCACCTCGAGGCCGGCAAGACCACGATCCTCATGCTCTGCGGCCTGCAGGGCTCCGGCAAAACGACCTCCTGCGCCAAGCTCGCCAAGAAGATCAAGGAGCAGGGCCGCGAGGTGATGCTCGTGGCCGCCGACCTCCAGCGGCCCGCCGCCATCGAGCAGCTCGCGGTGCTGGGCCGGCAGCTCAACGTGGCCGTGCACACGCCCGACGGCGTCACCGATCCCGTCGCCGTCTGCAAGGCGGGCGTCGCCAAGGCCAAGTCGTCCGGAATCCCCGTGGTGATTCTCGACACGGCCGGCCGGCTGGCGATCGACGAAGCCCTCATGAAGGAACTGGCCACGATCGACCGCAGCGTGGGCCCAGATCAGGTCTTCCTCGTGGTCGATGCGATGACCGGCCAGGACGCCGTGAAGAGCGCCGCCGCCTTCAACGACGCTCTCACGATCGACGGCGTGATCATGACCAAGCTCGACGGCGACGCCCGCGGCGGAGCGGCGCTGTCGGTGAAGAGCGTGACGGGCGTGCCGATCAAGTTCATCGGCACCGGCGAACAGATCGACGCCCTCGAAGACTTTCACCCGGAGCGGATGGCCGGGCGGATTCTGGGCATGGGCGATGTGGTGTCGCTCGTTGAGGAGGCCCAGCGGAAGTTTGACCAGGAGGAGATGAAGCGGCAGGAAGAGCGGCTGAAGGCGGGTGAATTCACGCTCGACGACTTCAAGACCATGCTCTCCCAGACCCGCCGGCTCGGCCCCCTGGGCAAGGTGCTCGGCATGATTCCCGGCA
>CAYZFV010000034.1:0-4403 GCA_964477765.1 uncultured Candidatus Kuenenia sp. | reverse complement strand
CCAAATAGTTTGTGGCAGGCGCCGCACCGCTGCTGCCAGACGACACGGCCGGCGACCAGATCGGCCCGGGAGAGTTCGTCGGGCGTGAGCTTGCCCCGCCAGGCGGCGATCGACGCCCGACGGGCCTCGGGCGTCGCCAGCCCTGCCGTCTGCAGCCGCGCGATCTGCTCGGCCGTCGCCTGTGCCGCCGCCGATACGGTCAGCGGCTGATCGACGGGAGGCTTGGCGAACCGCGCGAGCATGGCATCGCGTTCGATGAGGGCGACCAGTTCGGCCGGAAGCGGGAGTTTCTTGCGGCCCTCCCAGGCGGCGGCAGCCCCGGCGGCCACATCAGCGCGCGAAGCGGCGGCGTCGGCTGTCTGCTGCAATAGCCGCACAAGCCCCGCGGCCATCACCGAGGATCGATCGGCATCAAAGGCCAGCCGCCGCGCGATCAGCCGGCGGAGCGTCGGCATCGGGGTGGTGGTTGCGAGGGCGGCACCGCGGCTCGGATCGGCAGCGACCGGGTCGCGGAGGCCATACCAGATCAGCAGCGCCAGAGCGTTCCAGTCGGCATCTTCAGGTCGCGATGCCAGCGCTTCGGCGAGCGGCCACCGCGCCGTCTGCGGCAGCTGCGAGAGCGCTCCTGCCAAATGCAGCCGCACGAGGCCACTGGGTTCTTCGCCTGCAACCGCAGCAAAACGAGCAGCCACCGCGGCCGCCTCGGCCTCACCGGCAGCGACCTGATCGGCCAGCAGCCGCACGGCCCACGCCCGCACCGAGGGATGCTCGTCGGCCAGCCGACTCGTCAGCCACTCCGCATCGACTCCTCCCACGGCATGGGCTCCCCACAGGCCACGGAGCCGCCGCGTGGGATCGGCATGGGTTTCAGCGAGCTGCCGCAACTCCGCGGCCGGCAGCGTCATGTCCCGCCCGGCGACGAAACGATCGGTGAGGATCCTGCGGGCCTGCCGGCAAAACCAGTCGTTGTCGTGGAGTTGAAACGTCACCAGATCGGAATCGCTGGCGGCATGCAGGTCGGTCTGCTGCGATGGACGCGCGTCGCCGTAGAGAATGGTGTAGATCCGCCCCGAGGTGCGATGCACGCCGTCGTGGTCGTGGCACTCTCCTCGGTCGGTCCAGTCGGCGATCCAGACGCGTCCATCGGGCCCGCTCACCAGTTCGATGCCACGAAACCAGGTGTCGAAGGCCTTGAGAAAATCGGGCTCGTGGCGACCGACGATGCCCCGCGGACCGTGCTCCAGCCGATCGACGTTGACCCGCTTGCCGTGCGTGTTGCACATCAGCATCTTCCCTCGCCACGCGTTGGGAAACATGTCGCCCAGATAAATCAGCCCGCCGCAGTGGGAATGGCCGCCGCCGAGTGCGTCGACCGCCGGATCGATGCGGCCGGCCACTTCCCGCGAATCCTTCCACGCCCCACCCGGCCAATGGAGGTGGTCGGCGCACTGCGGCATCAACTCATACACGTGCGGCTCGGGGTCGACGCCATACATCCGCTCGTAGTGCGCGCCGGGGATGAGGTGCCAGAGGTGCCCGATCACGTTGTTGGTAAACACCATCTCGCCGAGGTCGTCGTAGTCGAGGCCCCAGGGGTTGGTCGTGCCGCGGGCCACCACCTCAAACCGCTTCGCCTCCGGGTGAAACCGCCAGATGCCGCAATCGAGCACGATCCGCTCCGCGGCGGGCGTGCCGGGGCGGCCGACGTAGCTTTTGGCCTGGATGCCGTGGCGACCGTAGAGCCAGCCGTCGGGCCCCCACTTCAACCCGTTGACCACGTTGTGGGCGACCCGGTCTGCATTGAAGCCGTCGAGGAGTGGCTCCGACGGGTCGTCGGGGATGTCGTCGCGGTCACGATCGGCGACAAATACGAGCTCCGGCGGCGAGGTGAGCCACACCCCGCCGCGGCCGATCTCGATGCCGGTGAGGTTGCGGCCGCCGTCGAGAAACACCTTCCGCGTGTCGAACCGGCCGTCGCCGTCGGTGTCGTCGAAGATGAGCACGCGGTCGGTGCCTTCGGTGCGCCACTCGGGATAGGAATAGTTTTCCACCACCCACAACCGGCCCCGCTCGTCGGTGGTGATGGCGATCGGCTGGCAGACGTCGGGCTCGGCGGCGAAGAGTTCCACCCGAAAGCCGGGCGGCACGGTGATCCCGCGGACGAGGTCGGCCGCAGCCGGTGGCTCGTCACCGGCCTTCTGGGTATTGACGGCGTGGGGCGAGAGGTCGGCGGCCATCGCGCGGAGGGAGCCGAGTAGAACCACGGCCAGCACACAATGAGATGCTCGTCGCATACGGAAGCCTCGGGGCGGGCATGTCGGGAACGACCTGATGCCCAAGGATAGCCGAACTCCCGCCGCTCACGCGAGGATGGCTTCGAGCACATGGCCGTGGACGTCGGTCAGCCGCCGCTGGATGCCGTTGTTGGAGACCGAGAGCTTGGTATGGTCGATGCCGAGCAGGTGGAGCGCGGTGGCATGGAGGCCGTAGCAATAGGTCGGGTGCTCCGCCGCCTTGAAGCCGAGTTCGTCGCTCGTGCCGTACGACGTGCCCCCCGTGATGCCGCCGCCGGCCATCCAGACGGTGAAGGCGCCGGCCGATGAACTCCTGGCCGTTATCACTGCAAATATGCCTGGGCACGCCACGCATTGCGAAGAGCTGGGCCAGTGTATTGATCACGTCCTCGCTCGTGATGCCGCGATCCACCTTCAGAGCCAGGCACTCTCGGGTGTACTCGTCCACGACCGACAGCCACTTCAACTGGCTACCGCTCGTCGTTCGATCGAACACGAAGTCCCAGTACCATACGTCATTCGGAGCCTCCGCCCGCCGCCGGTGACAGCCATTGGCACTCGAGCCCACGCGACGCTTCTTCCGCTTCTTTACAGGCACTTTCAGGCCCTCCCGCTGCCGAGGCCGAAACACTCGTGACAGGCCGACGTGCCAGCCCTCGCTCCGCAGAAGCCATCCGATCCGGCGATACCCATACCGAGGCTTGGCCCGTGACAACTGCAGCATCCGCTTCACCAGCGGTGCCTCATCTGTCCGGGGCTTGCACTCGAAACGCTGACTACTCCGCGGTTGACCAACCACCTTGCACGCCCTTCGCTCGGAGACATGAAACTCCCGCTGGAGTTCCACGACCACCGCTCTCTTCCGGGAAGGGCTTACCAGTTTTCCTCCGAGAGATGCCGAAGCATCTGGTTATCAAGAGAGAGATCCGCCACCAAGGTCTTCAGCCGCTTGTTCTCGTCCTCAAGCTGCGTCAGCCTCTTGGCTTCCTCGCACTTCATCCCGCCGTACTGGGATCGCCAGCGATCGAACGTCGACTCGCTGACCTCCAAGGTCTGCAACACCGCCGCTAGATCCTTGCCCGCGTTGAGCATCGCTTCCGGGTCACGCAGCTTGGCAAAGATCTCCTCGCGACGGTGCTTCTTCCGTCGTCTCGTCGTCATCGAAAGTCTCCTCCCCCTCTGGGCAGTAGACCTTCATACCGGCTTGGTCGGGATTTCCAAAGCAGGCCAGCAGCGCGCCGCTCCTAGGGATGCGGCACCGGCGGCGGCGCGGCGCACCGGGCGAGGGCCGCCATCTCGGCGGCGTCGAGCGGCCGATCGTAGACGGCCACGCCCCCGATCCACCCGCTGAAGCCGGTGCTGGGCGCACTGTGAATCACGCGGCCGATCGTGAACGGCCCGCCGCTCCCGTCCGGCTTCGGCTCGTAGATGCCGTGCGGATACCACCAGGGATTCACCTTGATGGCCTCCAACTGCCGGTCGGATTCCGTCCACTGCCCGTCTGGTCCCTTCACGTCCGTCACCTGCACGCGGGTGTATGGATACTCGCGAACCTGCACCCGCTCGACGGCGGTTTCCGAAACCGTCTTGACCGACACCGGCACGTCCTCCGGCGGGTTGTAAAACTGGTCTTCCGGGAATGAAGGGTCTTCCCCCGGCTGCTGCCCCGGGATCTTGCGGAGCCGGCCCTGCAGCCAGGCTTTGGTCGGAAGAGCCAGCGAGTGGGCCGGGTCGCGGAACCACCGCTCGGTGGACTTGCCATCGAGCCAGCCGCGCATCTCGCACCGCTCGCGGTCGAAGGTGGTCGCAAACGTGTGCCACGAGCGGTCGAGCGTGGCAGGGTCGGCGTCGATGGCCACGGCCGTCGCGGCGTCGCCGGAATTGCACTTGTGCAGAGCGTAAGGGCCCGTGAACGACGCGGCCCCGTTTTCCGAAATGTGCCCACACGCCGTGCCCGGCTTGCTCAGGCCGGCGAAGAGGGCGTATTGCCGCTGCCCTCGCTCCACCCGCTTGATGCCCACGGTCGCATCCATCTTCAGATCCGTGCCCTGGTGCCAAATCCCGGCCCGGCCCTTATTGTCGCCCCCCCCCCTGGGCCCCCCCACCCCC
>CAYZFV010000033.1:0-10870 GCA_964477765.1 uncultured Candidatus Kuenenia sp. | reverse complement strand
AAGGTGGTGCATCTGCGACTGGTGCCGCTGGAGCCACTGCGGGCCAGCATCGGCCGGATGATTGCGGCTACGGCACCGGCCGATCCGGCCGACACGCCGGTCGATCTCGTCTTCACCGTGTCGGTGCCCGGCATCGCCGCCGATTATCTCGATCGCGACCTGTCGGCGGTCCGGCCGGCCCACGAGGTCGAGTCGTGCACGGCCGACGAGCTCGTGGCCCGGCTCCAGGCGATGCCGGCCGCCACGACCAACGCGGCCGCCACGCGGACGGGCGATCCCGCGAATCTGGTGGTGATCGGCGAGTTCGAGACGCTGCTGGGCGCCTTCGCCGCCCGCTGGGATGAAAGCGAGACGATTTCGTTCGCCACCTGCTGGAAGACCGTGAAGGCGTTTCTGCTGGGGTCAAACTACCGCTATTCGCCGGTCAGCCCGCTGCATCTCTTCGGCCGCGATCAAGACATCGCGTTGCAGCGGACCCGCGGATCGATCAACGAGCGGCTCCACCTGCGGCTCTGGCTCACGCCGCTGGCCTTCGAGGGACAGCCGGTGTGGGTGGGGCAGATCAGCCGCGACATCGGCGTGCGGTTCACGACCCGGGCCTGGAACCTCACGACGCACCGGATCGATCCCGACGTCGACGAGTCACGAGATTATTGCATCGAAGACTTGTCGGCAGCCGGCCGGGTGCGGGCCGCCGGCTACGTGGGGGGCGTGGGGGCCTGCACGACCGATGCCCCGCGGCACAACCTCACCGGGGACCCCTACTTCACCGACGGCAAGCGGGCGGTGATCCTCCTCTCGCCAACGCGGGCTCGGTGAGCGGGCGAGTATGATGGTTGGCATGATCGCTGCGGAACAGAAACCGAGAGTGGCATCATGAACCTGTCGCCGGAACTCGTCGGTCTCGTGCGGGCGTTGCTTTTGAACCGCGGCGTCGCGGCGCTGGCCACGCTCCACGACGGTCTCCCCTCCGCGTCAATGGTGCCGTTTGCCGCCACCGTGGTAACGGGGCGGTTCGTGCTGCTTGTGCACGTGAGCGGGCTTGCGGCCCACACCCGCGACATGCAGTCGCATCCGCAGGTCTGCCTGCTTGTCACCGCGCCTGAGTCGGCCGATGTTCCACCGCAGGCGTTGCCGCGAATCTCGCTTGCGGCGGTGGCCGAATTCGTGTCGCGCGACCATGAAGACCACGCCACGCTCGAGGCCGCCTACCTGGCGAAGTTTCCGGAGGCGGCTCCCCTCTTCGGCTTTGCCGACTTCTCCCTCGTGGCGCTGGTACCGACATCGGCTCGGCTCGTGGCAGGCTTCGCCCGGGCGACGACGATCTCGGCCGACAGCCTGCGGGCAGCCCTCGAGAAAGATGCTGGATGATCGTGAGCATGTAGATTGGCCGCACGGAAATCCTGGCCGGCAATCGCGAGAACAGTGCCTGAACGGCCGTTGGAATGGTCCTCCTGACGCGTCGCGTTTCGCGGGGTATATTTCTGTCAACAGGGCGGCGTAGCTCAGTTGGTTAGAGCACCGGCTTCATAAGCCGGGTGTCGCCGGTTCAAGTCCGGCCGCCGCTATTCTCAGTTGTGCACGAGACGGCACATTCCCCCCGGGGACCGTCGCCGCGACCGCTGCCGAGTTGGATCACCGTCGAGATCGTCGGGGCGGTCGAGCCGACCGATCACGTGCTGCGGGCGACGTGCGGTTCGACGGCCGCCACCGTTGTGCGGGCAATCTGACGGGCCGCGGTGGCGTCGTCCTGCGTGTAGAAGCCCGAGGGCGTGAGATCTTCCGCTCCGTAGAAGGCGAGTTCCCGGTCGCGTCGGAGCGTGCGGGATCCGGCCGCGAGCCTCTCGAGATTTCGCTGGAGTGCCTTCGGGAATCGCTCGCGTTCGGCCAGGAGCACTTCAGACACGTCATGGATCCGCGGCGGCTCGATGCCCGCTGATCGTAGGAGCCCTTTGAGAGCCAGTTCGACGACCTCTTGCGACTCCCGGACCACATCCGCCCAGCTCGCGCCGGCGTAGAGCGCGTCGACGGCAGCCAGTCGGGCTTTCGCCCTGCGAACGTAGTCGGCGGCCAGTTCAGGACTTCGCATCGCGCCCCTCATGAACCCAGTAGGGCTGGCCTTGGGCTTGCCGTCGGATCAACTCCCCGCCGGCGATCCGGCTGCGAATACCGATGAGCTGCCGCGAGACCATCAGGCCGCGTTCCCAGAGGAGGATTCCGCACACCGCCACCTCGGCCCAACTGCCCGACACGGGATCACCGGCGGCGGGCAGATGGACGTAATGCAGATCGACCTCTCGCCCCTCCCAGGTCGGCACCTCTTTCTCCCACTCCCGATAGAGCGCCCGAGTGATCTTCACGCCATCGGCAAGCACCACGAGCAGATCGACGTCTGACCCGGTCGCCATCTCGCCGCGGACGAGGGACCCGTACGCAACGACGCCGAGCAGGTCGTCGCCGAAGCGGTGACGAAGGGCCACAAGGATCTCCGTCGCCCCCGCGACACAAGCGCCGCCCGGCGCCGCCAGCACACGACCGCACCAGTCGTTGAGCGAGGTTTCGGCAGATGCCGCTTCTCGCCGCAACACCGCATGCAACTCGGGATTCAGCCGGAGCACAAACGTGCCGGAGGCGGATGGTTTTTTTTCCTTCCGACTCGAAACCTTGATACTAGACTTCATATTATCATGGTATCACCCAGGCTCGACGCGGGAAAGTCATGGGCGGACAACCTCGGCGCGGGCTGGCCGGCGGGATGATGGATGCGGTCTGCCCCCGCTTTCCACGAACAACCTTCTGGCGTTCACGGAAAAGCCGCCTATGACCTCAATTCAAATCACCATTGACGACGCCCTCGCCAAGGAAGCTGCGGCCGGAGTGCCTCCCCTGACGGCCGAGGCGATCGAAGCCGAAATCGCGGCGGATCGTGCCGGGCGGCGTCGTGCGGCTGGTGCTCGACACCACTGCCGCCCTGTCGGGCCTCATCTGGGGCTGCGGGCCACCGCTCTTTGTCACTCACTCGCCGATCACCTTCACGAGCACCCGCTTCGGGCGACGCCCGTCAAACTCGCCGTAGAAAATCTGCTCCCAGGGCCCGAAGTCGAGCTTGCCCGCCGTGATCGCCACCACGACCTCGCGGCCCATCACCTGCCGCTTCATGTGGGCGTCGGCATTGTCTTCACCGGTTCGATTATGTCGATAGACCTGTGGGCTGGCATCGAAGGGGGCGAGCCGCTCGAGCCACGCTTCATAGTCGGCATGCAGCCCCGGTTCGTCATCGTTGATGAAAACGCTCGCCGTAATGTGCATGGCATTGACGAGGCACAGCCCTTCGCGGACGCCCGAGTGTGCGACGATTTTCTCCACCTGCGGTGTGATGTTGAGAAAGCCCCGCCGGGCCGGGATCGTGAACGAGAGATGCTCGGTCGAGAATTTCATGGGTGCAGGCCCTCGTGAAGTGGCGCGAAATCTCAGGTACGATCAATACCGGCGGCGTGCATGCATCTTCCTCCGCCAAACATACCCTCAATGTACTCGCTTCGCCCATGGACGCCTCCCCATATCGGATCGATGTGCGCGTCGAATCACTTGACGGTCTCTACAGCGCCCTCGATCCCTCGCCCTTTCGCCAGCGGGATCTCGATCCACGCGCGGTCGAGCATATCGTGCAGTGGGCCAGCGACGCTCCGCCCCGGGCGGCCCTCGAACTCTGCATCACCGTCGCCGACGGGTCGGACCCGGAGGCGACGGAAGCCGACACCCAAGCCGCCGTCCGCAACTATTTCACCTACGAGGGCGACCTGCTCGAGCGGCAATATCGGCGCAATCGCATCCGCACCGTTCGGTGGCTGACAGTCGGCCTTTCCATCATGACGGTTCTCCTCGCCCTGCATTCAGCCGTGAGCCGGACGTATCCCGACAGCCTGTTCAACGACATTGTCGGTGAGGCGTTCGTGATCGCCGGCTGGGTGTCGCTCTGGGTGCCGATCGAACGGCTCGGGTTTGACGGCTGGCTGCTCAAGGACAAATACCGGCTCTACCGTCGGCTGGCGGCGATGGAAGTCGACATCCAGCCGGAGGCCTGAGGTTTGAGCGGCACCGGGCGGGCGGTGTCAGAACTGGGCGACGATGTCGCACCCGCCATAGAGTTGTCCATACGCGTCGCCCGTCACCAGTCCGTTCGGCAACGTGGTGACATCGCCGAAGGGAAGCGCCCCCGACCCGTAGGCATCGGGCGTGAACCAGTCGTAGCGGAGTTCGGGCCGTACCGTCCAGTTGCGGCGGGCCAGCCAGTGAAGTCCCCATGTGATCGACCAGAAGTTCCCCGCGAAGCCGCCGGCGACGGGCTCCGAGTTGGTCACGGCGTTGCGGATCGGATAGAAGACCCGGCTTCCGTTGTTGTCCCGAAACCACTCCACCCGCATCCCGGCCGCCAGCCGTTCATGAAGCTCGACGTAGGCGTAGTGTGTGATGCCATACCACTGGGCGAGCCCCGGGAGTTGGCCTTGGTTGGCGAACACAGTGTCGGCGTGAAACTGCCAGGCGTTGGAGTGCTCCACGACCCAGGTGAGCCGGTCTGACAGTTGGGTCACGAGGTAGAGCGTATACATCGTGAGATTGCCGACCGTGGGTCGTTGCGGCCGACCAGCGTCGTCCACACGAGGCGTGTATTCATTCCCGGTCGTGATGGCAAACCCCAACTCGCTTTCGCCGTCGCCGCTCTCCAGCAGGGTCTCCCCGACGAACGCCAGGTTGCTGTTCGCACCGGGATAGTCGGGGTTTGCGACGGCTGGCATCCCGTCCGAGAAATTATCCCACCCGTTCATGATCCCGGCCGTCACCGACACCCCTTCGGCGGCAACCCAAGTGCCGAGGATGCCCGTGTGCGTCGTGGGGGTGCCGTACTCGAACGTGTAGTTGCGGCTGGAGAAAAAGTTCCCCACGGCGGGCACCACTTCATAGCCCAGGGGTGTGTAGAAATGCCCGACGAGCAAGGACAATTCCTCGCTGCCGGCCTCCGCGTAAAACTGTGGCAGTGCCAAGCCGTAATAACGGCTCGATCCCCAGCGCGGCACCCCCAGCGCATTCACCTGGTTGAAGGGGAAGGCATCAAGGCCGCGGGCCACGGCCGTCCACCAGTCGGCGCCATACAGAAGGTCGACCCGCGTGCCCCAGCCGGTGTCGTCGCGAAGCGGCTTGTGGCCGACGAGCGAGAGTTGATTGAGCATGGCCTGACCCGAACGGTCATTCATCACGACCGGACCGTTGAAATCACTCCCCCAGGCATTGGCCCCGATTCCGGCCTTCACCCAGCCCGTAAGAGCGGTGTCTCGAGCCGTGAGCCAGGCGGGCGTGATCAGCGGTCGCGGCGGTTCCCTCTCCAACGCCGGATCTCGAGCCCGCCAATCGAACAGGTCCTCGAGGGGGGGCGGTTGGGCGACGGCCACAGGGGCGATCCACACCACCGCGAACGTCAACAGGCAAATGGCAACATCACGGCCGAGCATGCCATGAAACGTCGGCTCTCGGTCAGCGGAAGAGTGAGGATGACTGCGGGCGAATCGTGAGGAAAAAGCACCCACGAGCCCGCGGATGGAAACCTGCAAAACTGGGGGTTCGTGGGCGTTTCCCGGCAACGCCGGCGGGGTGGCTTGTGGCCCCGCGAATGTGTGGGATATCCTCCAAAAAGCGCGTCTATGCCAACTTCCCCGACCACCTCAGCTTCCACCGCAGTGCTCCTGCCCCGCGACGGAGAGCCGGGGTTTCAGGTGCAGGCGGTGTTGGTGGGGACCGGCATCGACATCAAGCAACTTGGTGCCACCGACCGCTCGCTCGGCTCGCCGCTGGTCGTCGAGATGCTCGGATCGCTGACCGGCAGTGGTGTCGCCGTGCTTTACAGCTATGGCGCGGCGGTCTTCTTCGACGCCTCACCGGCAACGATCACCGAATACCTGCGGTAGATCGGCCCCCACATCCGGCAGCCCCTCGCTCCTCAGGATCGCGACAGCGAATCACTCGAAGTGCGGGTGCAGCCTGAAGGCAAGGAGACCATGGAGGGCAACGCGTTGCTTCTCAACGACGTGACGCTCGGCAAACTTCAGGTCATCGCCGACATCATGGCCAAAAGCGTCGCCCTCGCCCATCACGAGCGGGCGATCGAACGGCAGTTCGAGCGGGTCGAGCCGTTTGCGGTGAACCTCGACCACTGGGGCCGGGCAGGACGGACGGCCAAGGAACTGCTCCAGCATCTGGGCACGGCACTGCTCGCCGAGCATCGCGTGGTGGGCGGAGCCCGCATCGACGACGCGCCGGAACTCCTCTGGGATCATCCGGAGTTGGAGCGGCTCTGGGCCAGGCTGCGAGACGAGTTCGAGATCCGGGAGCGATTCGCGGCGTTGCACGGCAAGCTCAATCTGATTTCCCGCACCGCGGAAACGGCCCTCGAACTGCTGCAGCACCGCCGCAGTCTCCGCGTGGAATGGGCCATCGTCGGGCTCATCGTCTTCGAGATCGTGCTGACGCTCGTGCAGTGGGCGTTGGGTGTCGGCCACTGATCAGAGCTCACCGGGCGGCGATACGGACACCGACGGCTTGAACCGCAGCCCGCGTTGCGGCAAGCATGACGACAGCCTCTGGCACGTCGCCATGAATACACAGCGTTTCGGCGGTGATCGGAAGCAACGTGCCATTGATCGTCTCGACGACACCGTCGCACACCATCCGCACAGCCCGCCCGGCGGCCTGACTCGGATCGTCGATCATCGCGGCCGGCTGGCCGCGCGGCACGAGCGACCCGTCGGCGGCGTAGCCACGATCGATGAAGGCCTCCTCGGCTACGGTGAGCCCACGGCTTCGGGCGACCGCCACCAGCGGGCTGCCGGCGAAGGCGATGAGCACCGCGCGAGGCCAGCGGGCCACGATCGCCCGCACGATCGCCTCCCCGAGCGCCGCATCGCGGCCGGCCTGGTGATAGAGCCCACCGTGGAGTTTGATGTGCCGCGGCGGCTCGCCGGCCACGGCCTCGAGCGCCGCCACCTGATCGGTCACGAGCGCGGCGGCTTCGACGAGCGTGATCGGCAGCTCGTGCCGGCCGAAGTTTTCCCGGTCAGCATGACCGGGGTGTGCACCGATCGCCACGCCATGCTGCCGGGCGAGCGCCACCGCAGCGGCCATGGTTTCAGCATCGCCTGCATGCCCACCGCAGGCGATGTTGGCCGACGACACCAGCCGCATCAGGTCGGCGTCGTACGGCCCACCCTCGCCGAGATCGCAGTTGAGATCGATCGAACGCGTCTTGTGCTGTGTCATGACGCCCCTCGCAGCAACACCGCTCGCCACGCTCGAACCGCCGCTTCCCGCTCGTGAACCGCAGCCCGGGCCTCGTCAATCGTTACCAGCTGCAGCCGCACCTCCTCGCCCGGCCGCAGCTGCGCCGCCAGCGGCAGATCGGCCTCGATCACCTGCCCCACCACGGGATAGCCGCCGATTGTTTGAGCATCGGCCAAGAGCACGATCGGCCGGCCATCAGGCGGCAGCTGCACCGTGCCCGGAAACACCGCCACGCTCTGCATGCTGCCCGCGCGACTGGCGAGCCCAAGCGGCTCCCCGTCGAGCCGCAGCCCCATGCGATCCGATCGGCTGCTCGCCCGGAAGGATCGCGACCAGACCGCTTCCCCGGCGATGTCTGCCTGCTCACCCGGAATCACCCGCAGCACACACGGCCGCCGCACCGTACCAAGCTCCGCCGCCGTGCTTTCGATCGCCCGACGCGATTCGACACGCGCGGCAGCCGCATCACCCACCGCCAGCCGATCTCCCGCCTTCAGCGGCCGGCCGGCATACCCACCGAAGCCGGCGGCCACGAGCGTACTCCGGCTCCCGAGCACCGGCGGCACGTCGATGCCGCCCGCCACGGCCAGATAGCCACGACAGCCACTGGTGGCATGGCCCAGCACGATCTCCGTGCCGGTGGTCACTCGCACCGCCCGATTCGCTGGCAGCCGGGGAAACACGGCTCCCGCGACCGCGAATGTCGCATCGCGTTCAAACCGCAGCGTCGGCCCGAGCAGCGTGCACTCAAGGCCAGCGGCATCCTCCGGATTGCCAACCAGCAGATTGGCGAGCCGCAGCGACACGTTGTCAGCCGCCCCAGAAAGCGGCACACCCGCCGCGCGATGCCCACGCCGGCCAAGATCCTGCACCTCTGTGTAGAGCCCCGGCTGCACGACCGTGATTGCGGTGGTGCGTGGCGCCGCATCGCCCGCCGCCTGCCCGGCTGGTGACGCACCGTCATCTACCGGCAGATCGACCGCGGTAAAACGCACCCGGTCACCCACGGCCAGGAGCGCCGGCTGCGGTCGCGCCACATCGAAGAGGCGTACAGGCGACCGCCCGATGAGATTCCAGCCACCGGGGCTCGCGAAGGGATAGATGCCCGTCTGCCCGCCGCCGATGCCGACCGCTCCGCGCGGCACGCGGGCTCGTGGCGTCGCCCGCCGCGGCATGACGAGCGACTCGGGTAAGCCGGCGAGGTAGCCGAAGCCGGGCAGGAATCCGATCGCCTCGACGACGTAGTCGGGCACGGTGTGCATCGCGATCAACCGGTGGCGGTCGATGCGGTGCGTGCTGCACACGTCGTCGAGATCGGGGCCGTCATACGCGACGGGAATCTCATGGGTCGTGGCCACCGGCTCGGCGACTGACGCGGCCTGGCGGGCGATCGTGGTCAGCGTCTGTTCGAGATCGGCCAAGTCGCCCACCGCGAACGGCTCAAACGCCACGGTCACCCGCCCCGGCGAGGCCACCACATCTTCCACGCCCGGCAACCCTGCCGCCACCACGGCCTCGGCCACCGCCCGCACGCGGCCAATCGCCTCCGTGCCATCACGGCCGAGGCACAACGCAAGGGCTCGTTCTCCGATTGGCAGGCAAGGCATGGACGGCGGTCCGCAATGGTGAATCGACATCCTACCGGCCGTCGCTGTGAAACCACGGCCAAAATTTCCACCAGCCTTCGACGCCCGCGGCCGCTCCTGCGCACAATACGCGTCTCCCGGAGATTTCCGCATGCGTGTCGAACTCCTTCCGTCCAGCGTGCCGTCCGGCTCCGGTCCGGCCGCGCCGCAGTTTCTCTCAAGCTATCTGATCGGTGAGTCGCTCGTGATCGACGGCGGGTCGGTGGGCCTGCTGGCAGACGTCGCTCGGCAGCTGGCCGTGCGGCATGTCTTTCTGACGCACGCCCACCTCGACCATGTGGCCAGTCTTCCGCTCCTCATTGAAAATGTCTACGAGCCGGGCCCCGACTGCGTGGAGGTGCTCGCGTCGGCGCCGGTGCTCGCCCAGATCCGGGCCGATCTGTTCAACGGCCGCACGTGGCCCGACTTCCTCGCGCTCTCGACGCCAGACAATGCGTTCATGAGGGCCACGCTCATCAAGCCGCTCGAGACCGTGGAGCGGGCGGGCTGCCGGGTCACGCCCGTGCCGGTGACGCACTCCGGTGACACGCTCGGCATGATCGTCGACGACGGCCGCTCATGCGTCGCCTTCGCCGCCGACACCGGCCCGACCGACCTGCTTTGGGAGCAACTCGCAGCGCGGCCCACGCTCACAGCGGTGTTTCTCGAATGCAGCTTCCCCAATGCGATGGAAACCCTGGCGACGAAGACTGACCATCTCTGCCCCCATTCGTTTGCCTCTCAGCGGGCCCACCTCCCTGATCATGTGAAGGTGTTCGCCGTACACCGCAAGGCCCGCTACGCCGACGTGATCGCCCGCGAACTCGCCGCCCTCGATCTGCCCAACGTCGAACCGGTCACCCCCGGCCTCCCCTACGACCTGTAGGCCCATGTGGCGCAAGCTTCAGCTTGCGAATGCACGTTTTGGCGGGCTGAAGCCTGGCCCCACTTCACCGTTAGATCCGCCCATCCCCGGGAGCCTCTTCTTGCATGCCCCTCCCCGACCCCACCGACGACGACTCCGCCGCCTTCATGGCGGAGCTCCTCCGCCACCAGCGGCGGATCTACCTCTTCATCGCCTCGCTCCTCGCCAATCCCACGGACATCGAAGACGTCTACCAGCAGACCTGCCTCGCCCTGTGGAAGAAGCGGGATCAGCTGCCCGAGGTGCGCGACTTCTTCGCCTGGGCGTGCGGGTTTGCCCGCAATGAAGCCCTCCATCAGATCCGCAGCAACAGCCGTTCGCGGCAGGTCTATCTGCCTCACGATCTGCTGGCCACGCTCGCCACGGAATTCGAGCGCGATCTCGCCGCCGATGACGACCGGCTCCATGCCCTCACCAGATGCCTCGGTCGCCTCCAAACCGCTCACCGCGATCTCCTGGAACGCTGCTATCAGGGCATCGACACGATCAAGGACATCGCGGCCACGATGGCGATCACCCCGGCCGCGCTCACGATGCGGCTGCAACGCATCCGCCACGCGCTGCTCAAGTGCATCGACGCAGCCCTCACCGCCTCCGCCCCCGAGAGGAAGCCCTGATGGCCTCCGCACCGCTCGCACTTCCCGGCCCCGATTCGGAGCTCGCGCGGCTCACGGCCGCGCAGTTCGACGGCTCGCTCACCGCGATCGATCGCGACCGGCTAGCCATCCTCCTGCGGGATCCCGCCGTTCGTGCCTCCTACCGGAAGATTGTGTGGCTGCATGCCAACCTGATGCGGATCTGGTGCCAAGACACCGGCGGCCTGCCGTGGATGCCGCAGTTGGCAAGCGACGAGACCGCGGCTCCCCCGGTGCCAGTCGCACCGCGGCCGACGGTCACGATCCACTGGGACACGCTGCGCAGGCAGGCCTTCCGGGCGGCAATGATCTTCGTCGCCGTGGCCTTGGGCACGGCCACGCTCGGGATCGCCGTC
>CAYZFV010000032.1:0-6187 GCA_964477765.1 uncultured Candidatus Kuenenia sp. | reverse complement strand
TCGCGCCCGGTGCTTCCTGTGGGAGGGTGGCGCATTGCCACAAGCCGCCCTACTCCGGCGTGAGCGCGCCGTGGCCGAGGATGAACTTTCGTGTGCCGGCTGGCCCGTCGAAGATCACGGTCCCCACAGACCGTGGGCCCGTGCCGCTGATGCCGGAGAGCGTGCCGGCGCCGTATTCTTCATGCCGCACCCGCTGGCCGGCGGTGAAGCTCGGCTGCGGCTTGGTCAGCCCCGCCAGCTGGTCGGCCAGATCGGCCGCCGCCTGAAACCGTGGCGGTCGGCGACTCGTCTTGCGGGAGAGTTGGCGGGGCTGGTCGTCGTCGAGTTCGAGCACGAGCCCGTCACTGCGCTGACGCAGGCTCGAGGAGTTGTCGGGCTCGTCGGCGACCTGGGAGAATTCGTCAGCGGCGGTCTGCGCGGTGGAGTCGTCCCAGGCCTCGAAGGCCGGCAGGCTGCCGCCGTCGGCTGGCGCCTCGGGGCCGGTCACCACCGTCTCGCTGCCGGTCATCTCGGTCAGAAACAGGCTCGGGGCGTTGATGCGGCGCGAGCCGCGATACTCGCGGATCCGCGCGCTGCTGGCATGTACCTCCTCCTGCCCGCGGGTGATGCCGACAAACACCAGCCGCCGCTCCTCCTCGAGCTGGTCGGGATGATCGAGACTCCGCTCGTGGGGCAGGATGCCGTCTTCCATGGCGACGAGGTAGACCACCGGGAACTCGAGGCCCTTGGCGGCGTGGAGCGTCATCAGCGCGACCCGCTGTCCGTCCGGATCCCACACGTCGGTGTCGGCGACGAGGGCGGTCGTCTCGAGAAATGTGCCGAGGGCGTCGTCGTCGGGATTCGTCCGCACAAACGTCTCGTCGAGCTGCCGGGCGGCGGTGACGAGTTCCTCGACGTTGGCCAGTCGATCCTCGCCATGCTCATCCTCGTCGTCGCCTTCCTCCTGCAGCATGCGGCGATACCCGGTGCGGTCGAGCACGGCCTCGATGAGCGGGGCGACACGGTCCCCGACCTCAGCCGCCACCGTATCAAGGTCACGGTGGAGCGTGGCGAAGGCGGCCAGCGCCTTGCCGGCCCGCTTTGACACGCCCTGAATCGTCGGGGACCGGGCCGCCGCCTCCAGAAGGCTCATGCGACGCTCTTCGGCCCAAGCGCCGAGATGATCGAGCGACTGCTTGCCGATCCCCCGCGGCGGCACGTTGACGACCCGCAGCAGGGCTTCGTCGTCGCGGGGATTTTTCAGGAGCCGCAGCCAGGCGACGATGTCGCGGATCTCCCGTCGCTTGAAAAACTCGAGGCCCCGCACCAGTTGATAGGGCACGCTCCGCGATCGCAGCGCGACCTCCAGCGACCGCGACAGGGCGTTGGTGCGAAACAGGATCGCGAAGTCGCGTGGCTGGCGGCTGCCGGTGTCGATCGCGTGGGCGATCTCGTCGGCGATCCGGTCGGCCTCGTCGTGGCTCGTCGAGTCGAGCACGATCCGCACCGGGCTGCCGGCATCGGCATCGGTGAGCAACTGCTTCGGCTTGCGCTTCGAGTTGTGGGCGATCAGTCGATCCGCCGTGCCGAGAATGTTGGCCGTGCTGCGGTAGTTGTGCTCGAGTTTGACCACGGCGGCCGCCGGATAGTCCCGCTCAAACTCGAGGATGTTGCGGATACTCGCCCCCCGCCAGCCGTAGATCGCCTGATCGGGATCGCCCGTCACGGCCAGGTTGGGATGGTCGACGGAGAGACCCCGGAGGATGCAGTATTGGACCGCGTTGGTGTCTTGATATTCGTCGACGAGAATCCAGCGGTGGCGGGCGTCGAGAATGCGCCGCAGGTCGGGATTGTCGACGAGCAGCTTCGCCACGTGCACGAGCAGATCGTCGAAGTCGACCGAGTTGCTGTCGCGGAGCATCTCCTGATAGACCGGCCAGAGTTTCTTGGCGACATCGTCGACCGGCCGGCCCCACCGCGGCTCAAAGGTCTCGGGCGTGACGAGATCGTTTTTGGCGCGGCTGATCACCCCGGCAATGCGGCCGATCGGAGTGTGTGTGAGGGCGAGGCCCAGCCGCTTGGCGGCCCGCTTGAGCAGGCTGGTGGCGTCGTCGGGATCGAGGATCGAGTAGTCGCTGGTGAGCCCCACGAAGCCGGCGTGGCGACGCAAGAGCCGGGCGGCAAACCGGTGGAAGGTGCCCATCTCCACCGGCTGGGGGCCGACCAGATCGGTGACGCGGCGGCGCATCTCGTCGGCGGCTTTGTTGGTGAACGAGAGTGCCACGATCTGGTGGGCCGGCACCCCGACGGAAATCAGATGGGCGATCCGATGGGTGACCACCCGCGTCTTGCCGCTCCCCGGCCCTGCTAGCACCAGCAGCGGCCCCTCGACATGCGTGGCCGCCTGCCGCTGTGCGGGGTTCAAAGAGTCGAGTGAGAGCGAAACCATGGCAGGCGGGCGATGGCAGGAGAGGAAAGCAGGGGCACCGGAAGGGGTGTCCGAAATCGGAAGTCTGGCTCCGGTAGTCGGATCTTGATTGTTTTGAGTATATTCCCGCCCGCCGGCCACAGATGCGTTCGTCTGTGAAAGCCGCAAAACAAATTTCATATCCACTCACATTGCACTTCGCACGGGAGGGACCCCATGCCACGCGTTCCGTATAAAGATCTGACTCAGGGCGACGAGATGGCCGAAAAGCTCGAGATGAGCACGGCCGAAATCGGGCTGTCGGTGCGAACCACCAACTGTCTGGAGGAGAAAGGGATTTTCACCGTCCACGACCTGCTCCACTGCACCCGTGCCGACCTCCTCTCGATTTCCAACTTCGGAGAGAAGACACTGGAAGAGGTGTTCAAGGCCTTGGAGAAGATCGGCTTCTTCCGGGCCAGCCGGCCGGTCGATGCCAGTGAGCCACAGCAGGAACCGGCCGGTCACGCCTCATAGCCACGCGCCGGGAACAAGCCGGCGGGAGGAAGTTGGTGCGGCTGCCGCGGTTCTTCGAAAAAAAACGGGGTGAGCGGCGGACTGGATCCCAGGTCTGGGCCTCGGTCGGAGAGGCTGCCGTCTACGCGGCGTTGCTCGTGGCCGGCCTCGTGTTTGGTGGTCTGCTCGTCTCTGGGGTGGCGGTTCCCGAGTGGCGGATCAACCACGACTTTCTTCCCGCCCAAGGCGTCGTGCTTGGCAAGGGGCTGCAGCGGCGGTCGGTCGCCGACCCGCCGGGCGTGGTGCATACCACTTGGGCACCCGTCCTACGATTGCGGTATCCAATCGAGGGTGGGGTACGGGATGCGTGGAGCAGGCCGGTGGCCACGGCAGCCATGACGGATCGCAACGTGGCGCTCTCGCGGCTTGAGGCCCTGCCGACCATCGGGGCGGAAACCGCCTGCTGGTATGACCCCGATGCGCCCGACACCGTCGTGCTCCAGCGGGGCTACAACTGGGCGTTTTGGCTGCTCACGCTGCTTCTGCCCGGTGCTTTGGTGGCCTTCGGCGGGAGCGGGCTGCTGCGGTCGCTGCGGGCCTGGGGAAAATCGGAAGAGCATCGGGCGGTCGCCGTCGGCTTGCCGGAGAAACTCGCGCCGTTGGGGCAGGCCCCTGCCGAGGCCCCCGGCTTTCCCGGGGTGCCGGCCTGCGATGACCTCGTCAATTCACCGGGCACCATCCTGAGCTACCGGCTCCCGATCGAGAGCCCGGAAAGTTGGGCCCTGCTCGGGTTTGGCCTGTTTGCGCTGGTGTGGAATGCGGTGCTGGTGGTGCTGGCGGTCGGCGCGGGACTCGACCTGATGAGTGGGCGGATCGACTGGCTCCTCTTCGGCCTGATCGTGCCGTTCGCGGTGGTGGGCGTCGGCGGGGTGGTGCTCTTCATCCGTGGGCTGGTGCTGGCCACGTCGGTCGGGCCGACCCAGGTCGAGGTGTCGAACCATCCTCTGCAGCCGGGGCGATCCTACGAGGTGCTCGTGGGCCAGGGGGGCAGTGGCACCCTCCGCTCCCTGGAGTTGATTCTCGAATTGGAAGAACAGGCGACCTTTCGTCAGGGCACCGACACCCGCACCGAACGGGTCGTGGTCTGGAGCCAGCCGATCAAGCAGTGGCGGGATGTCGAACTCTCCCCGGCAGCAGGGTTCGAGGCCGAAGCGACCATCCGCCTGCCGGAGCGGGCGATGCATTCCTTCCATTCCGAACACAACGTGGTGAGCTGGCGATTTGTCGTCCGCGGGGTGCCGGAGCGGTGGCCGGCGTTTTGCCGCGTTTTTCCCGTGATCGTGTTTCCCTCGGCGGCCGCATCCCGGGCGGAGCGGCGGACGGCCGAGGAGGCGGCGCGATGACCGGCAGCCATGAGCGCGGCCGCCGCCAGCCGCAGGTCGATGTGCTCTTCGACCATGCCGAGCGGCGGTATCTGCCGCATGATCGTCTCGCAGTCCGCTATGAGATCTCCGGCCTCGGCCAGGAACGGGTGCGAGCCGTGGAGCACTCGGTCGTCTGGTACACCGAGGGCAAGGGGGAGGAGGATCTCGGGGTGCATCACTTTCAGCGAATCACCGACGAGGCGTCGCTGCCGCCCGCCATCATGGTGGGCTCGTTTTCCGTCGATCTGCCCGCCAGCCCGCTCTCCTATGAGGGGGTGATCGTGAAGATCCGCTGGTGTGTCAGGGTGCGGCTCTTCTTCTTCGGCGGCCGTGACTTCGTGTCGGAGCATGTCTTCGAGGTGGGTGTGATCCCACCGGCCCGGCGGGTCTCCGGCCAAGCGGCGGCCGAGGCGGAGGCCCGTTGACGGTGGTCAACCCGTTTGCCACGCGGTTCACGCAGCCAGGGCAGATCGTGCCGGTGGACGCCGACGGGCGGCCGGTCGATCTGGCGGCGTTGCTCGATCGACTCGACTCCCTCGGGGGCAGCGCGGCTATCGCCGGACCCCACGGCAGTGGCAAATCGACCGTGCTGGCCCGCGTGCGGGCTCGGGCGGCCGCCCGCGGGCAGCCGACTGTGACCCGCCGACTCGGCGGTGGCTCGTGGAGGGATGCGGCCACGGCGCTCAACACCGTGCTCGGGGCCGCGGCAGGGAGCATGGTCTGTCTCGACAGTTGGGAACGGCTGGGGTCGCTCACCCGCTGGGCCACGCGTCTGGTGGCTCGGCACCGGCGTTGCCGGCTCGTGGTGACGACCCACCGGCCTGCCGGACTGCCGGTGCTCATCCACCAGGCGCCGACCGTCGCCACGCTTCGTTCGATCGTGCAGCAGCTGCCGGACGCCACCACCTGGCTGGGCACGGTCATTCACGAAGCCGATCTTGTTGAGGCGTTTGCCCGGCATGCGCCCGACCTCCGCGAGGCCCTCTTTCACCTCTATGACCTCTTCGAGGAGCGGCAGGTTGTCCGGCGGACGTCGGGATCGTGAGGGTCGTGCGTCTTGCACCGGTCGTGCCGAGCCGGCAAAGGGAATTCACGAAAGTCCCCCCTGATTTTTTTCGGCGTGCGCACCGCCGCACAACCTAGTGTTGGGTGTCGTGGATCCGCCTGGATGGGGTGGACCGCCAACACACTTCGTGAGGATTGAGCGATGGTGACTCGGCAACTGTTGATGGTCGCGCTGCTGGCCGGCGGTTCGGTGGTTGGAGGAGCGAACCCGTGCAGCGCACAGTGCTGCCTGTCGGGAATGTTCGCCGGCTGCCAATCCTGCTTCAAGAAGGCCCCGCCGGCCTATGCCGTCGCGCCGGCCTTTGCGCCCGTGCCGGCCCCGGTTCCCGTGCCCGCGCCGCCGCCGCCGGTGATGGTACCGGTGCAGCAGGTGAGCTACGTGCCGGAGACGATCTACCAGACCAAATATCAGTGTGTGCCTGTCACGACCTACAAGCCGTCATGTGAGATCGATCCCTGCACGGGTTGCCCGGTCGAATGCATGCAGCCGGTGACGAGTTACCAAAACCAGCCGGTGAGCGTGCCGGTCACGCAGTATCGGGCCGTCTATTCGACGAAGTACGTGCAGATGCAGCCGGGTTACACCACCCCCACCTCCTACCCAGCCGCCGCACCGGGGGCCAGTCCCTTCGCCGCGCCGGTGCAGACGTCGCCTCAAGCTTGGGGTGCTGCCGGGGCCGATGTGCCGCAGCAACTCGTACCGGGTCAGCCGAGCTTCGCCGCTCCCGCCACGCCCCCGCAGACCGCGCCGCAATCGACGTTTCAGCAGGTGGTGCCACAGAGCGGCACTTATGCA
>CAYZFV010000031.1:0-4296 GCA_964477765.1 uncultured Candidatus Kuenenia sp. | reverse complement strand
AGACGATCATCATCCGCCGCTACGGGCTCGATCACGAGCGGGAGCCGCAGACGCTGAAGGAAGTCGGCTCGGCCCTCGGCGTGACCAAGGAGCGGGTCCGGCAGATCGAGGCGAAGGCCCTGGAAAAGCTCCGCGAGGCCGCCGCCGAAGAGGCGATGCTGCCGGAGCTCGAATAGCCGCCGGGCCCGAGTTTTTCCACACAGCCGCGGAGCGCAAGCCCGCGGGCTGCCGCACCGGCCGACACCGCTTTGGCCACCAGGCTCGCGCCCGATGCTTTCCGGTGAAAATCTGGTGCGCGGCCTATTTCTTCCTCTTTTCTTCGCCTTGATCCACGGCGCCTCAATTCTCTACCCTCCCACCGAGTCGGCGGATGAGTCCGCCGCACACGCACGCCAAGGAGGGCATGCAGATGAGCCGCCTCACAGGCATGGCCACGATCGCGCGCCGCCGGGTTGGTCGCGGGATCGGGCAGGGATGGATCAGGGCCGTACCCCTGCCGGGGCTCCGGGAATTCGGCGGCCTGGTGATCGTGGTCGCCGCCGCGGTCGGCTGGCGACTGCTCACGGGCAGCGAGCAGGCGGATGCCCGGCCCCCCGCAGCACCCGCCGCCGCAGCGCAGCCGGTGGACCGGCCGGCGATGATGGCGCTGGTCAATGGCATCGAGATCACCCGTGATCAGCTCGTTGCCGAATGTGTCAGCCGGCATGGTGAGCCGGTGCTCGAAGCACTCGTCAACCGCACGATCATCGAGCAGGCCTGCGGTCGGCATCAGATCACGGTGACGGCCGCCGACATCGACGCCGAGATCGAGGCGCTCTCCCGCCGCTTCAATGTTCCCCGCGATCAGTGGATCGAACTGATCCGCAAGGAGCGCGGCATCAAGCCGCAACAGTATGCCGACGACATCGTGTGGCCGATGCTCGCGCTGCGGCGGCTGGCCCGCACCGCGATCGAGCCGACCGAGGAGGAATTCACGCGGGCCTTTGAAAATCGGTATGGGCCGGCCGTGAAGGCCCGCATCATCGTGCTGCCCACGCGGCCGGCGGCCGAGAAGATCCGCGCGCTGGCCCTCGCGGCACCCGACGACTTCGGTGGGCTGGCCCGACAGCATTCGATCGACGTCGGCAGCGCCAGCGCCAATGGCTGGGTGCAGCCGATCCGTCGCCACTCCGGCGATACCGCCTTCGAGGCGGTGGCCTTCGGGCTCGAGGAGGGGGAGATCTCGGACGTGGTGCAGGTGGCCGATCAGTTCATCTTCCTCAAATGTGAGGGCAAACTGCCGGCGGCCGAGGTGCAGCCGGCCGAGGTGCGGCCGCGGCTGGTGGAGGAACTCCGCGAGGAGAAGAGCCGGCGGGGGTCGAACGAGATGTTTCGCCGGGAACAGGACGCCGCGACGATCGAAAACGTGATGAATGATCCGGCGAAGGCGGCGGCTCGGCCGGGCGTGGCGGCGCTGGTCAACGGAATGCCGGTGACCCTCGAGCGGGTCCACAGCGAATGCCTCGACCGGCACGGCGAGGAGGTGCTCGAGATTCTCATCACGCGGGCGATCATCGAGCAGGCGCTGGAGCGGCAGCGGCAGAAGGTGACGCAGACCGACCTCGACGCCGAGATCGTGCGGGCGGCCGAATCGATGGGCTTTCGCAAGGCCGACGGCACGGCCGACACCGAGGCCTGGCTGGCGCGAGTCACCCGCGAGGAAAAAATTTCGCTGCGGCACTATGTCGACGACGTCGTGTGGCCGACGGTGGCCCTCAAGAAACTGATCGGCCCGGTGCCGGTCACGCGGGAGGATCTCGACAAGGCCTACGAGGCGACCTTCGGGGCCCGGGCGAAGTGCCGGATGGTCGTGCTCGACAGTCAGCGACGGGCCCAGGAAGTGTGGCGGCTGGCGCGGGAGAATCCGACCGCCGACATGATCGGCGACCTCGCCGAGCGGTATTCGGTCGATCCCACCAGTCGCACGCTCCGCGGCGAGGTGCCACCGATCCAGCGGTATGGCGGCCAGCCTGCGCTCGAGCGGGAGGCCTTCGCGCTCAAGCCGGGCGAGCTGTCGGGCGTGGTGCAGGTGGCCGACCGCTTCCTCGTGCTCTTCTGCGAGGGCTACACCGAGCCGGCCAAGGTGAGCTTCGACGAGGCCCGGCCCGAACTGCATGCCGACATCCTCGAGAAGAAGCAGCGGATCGAGATGGCCCGCCATTTCACACATCTTCGCGGCGGCGCGGCGATCGACAATTTTTTGGCCGGTACGAGCCAGTCGCCGGTGGGCCGCAAGGGCCCGGCCACTCCCGCCGAGGCCGGTATGCCGGCCGGCACGCTCACGAAGGCGGAACTCGACGAACTCAGGAAGCCGCGGGCCGGCAGCCGTCAGGCTCCGGGCCGGCCCTCGGGATCAGGCGTGGTGCCCGCCTCCCACGACGCCCCACTCCCACGGCGGTGAGATCGGCGGAAAACTGCCGACAGCCGGTGGCGCTTGGTGATCGAAGATCAGGCGGCTTCGCCAGTCTCCACGATCCGGCCATCGAGCCAGATCAGCACGCCTGCCTGCATGGCGTAGGCGCGGCTTTCAGGTGAGATCACCTCGCAGGCCACGATCGGCACAGCCTCGACACCTGCCCGCCGCAGAAGGCCGGCTCGTCGGTGCGCCCGCTCGATGTCGTCGACGTCGGCAGCCGCCGACACCTCCACGACCACATGGCTGGGCATGCCGTCAATCTGACCGGACGCGATGGCGTCGGCCCGAATCACGTCGGCCAGTTCGCGCCGGTCGAGGTGGGGTTCGAGGGCGTCGATCAGTTCGGCCGTATCGACGAGCCGGCAGCGCCGCATGAAGAGGCCGAGGTAGGATGCGATCCGGTCGCGAAATTGCAGTTCGAGCGTGCGGCCGACCACGCTGTCGGTGCGGATCGTGAGCCGCGTGAGGGCCTGTTGCATCTGTCCTTCCGACTCCACGAGCCGCGACAGTGCTTGTTCAGTGACCCGCTGGGCGGCAGTCAACTGCGAGACATCACCGGCCAGAGTCTCAAGACGGCTTTCGGTCCGCGCCTGTGCCTCGGTGAGTTGCTTCAAACTGGCTTCCGTTTGGGCCTGTGCCTCGGTCAGTTCTTGGATGCGGATCTCTGTGCGGGCCTGCGCCTCGGTCAGTTCCTCGACGCGGTGCTCTGTCCGCCCTTGCGCCTCCGCCAGCGTGGCCAGGCCGTGTTCGAGCCGGGAAACATTGTCGTCGATCGATTCCCGCAGGATGCGAAAATCGGCGCGGGTGACGGCGTCGCGCAACTCCTCGTAGACCGCGGCAAACGTCCGCGACAGGGAGCGGGCCGCCACGTCGCCGAGCGGCTCCTTCAACTCTTCGAAGATCTGTTGGGTGTCCATGATCGAGGCCCGGCATCGGCATCTGAGGTCTGAATGCGGTTGAGAATCAGACGACGATAAAAGAATACATCCGTACACTCATATGTCAAGGGGTGTGCTGGGGGGGTTTTTTTGTGGACGGGCGCGGATCGACGTCGAGCGCACCCGCCTACGCAAAGATGGCGTCGACCGGTTTTCCTGTGCCGTCTTCGGTGGCGTAGAAGGGCCGATTCTCGATCTCGTAGACCGTCTTCGGGTTGATGCCCATGGCCGTGAACAGCGTGGCATGGAGGTCGGTGATCGACACAGGATTCTCGATCGCCACGCACGGCCGCTCGTCGGCCGTCTTGCCGTAGACGAAGCCCCGCTTCACGCCGCCGCCAAAGAGCACAACGCTTGACCCGCCGGTGAAGTGGCGATGCTGGCCATAATGCTCGGGCTTCTGCAGGAAGTCCTTCGGGGAATGGGCCTGGTCGGCAGCGGCCGATCCGGGCTGCCCCTCGGTGATCATGTCGCGGCTGAACTCGCTGGCGATCACCACGAGCGTGCGGTCGAGCAGACCCCTGGCCTCAAGATCACGAATCAGGGTGGCAATCGGCCGGTCGATCTCGGCGTGCATTCGCGCCACCGTCTCATGGCCTCGCTCGTGGGTGTCCCAGTGGAGGAAGGGCACGTATTCGGTGGTCACCTCGACGAAGCGGGCACCCTGCTCAACGAGCCTGCGGGCGAGCAGGCAGCCGCGGCCAAAGCGGCCGGTGTCGTACTGCTCGCGGACCTCCTGAGGCTCACGCGAGATGTCGAAGGCTTCCCGCTCCTTGGCCGAGAGCAGGCGGTGGGCGTTGTCGAGGCTGCGGAGCATCGACTCCTGATGGAAGTCGCTGGTGTACTCAGTGTGTGGCGAGGCTTTGAGCAGCTGCTTGAAGCGGTCGTAGCGAGACGCAAAGC
>CAYZFV010000030.1:0-3221 GCA_964477765.1 uncultured Candidatus Kuenenia sp. | reverse complement strand
AACAGGCGTTCGGCCAAGGGGGGAAGTCGGGCTCGAGCCGGGCCTTCCGCATCGCGTCTTCGCGGGCCGCGTAGCCCTGCACCTTCGCCTTCCACGCCGGGCTGTCGGCCACCTCCCCTTCCTCGATGAGCCGCTGCCCATACTGCTCGACCGTCGGCACGTATTCGCTCACCTCGGTGAGCCCGACGAACGAGTAGGTGGCCGTGAGCGCGGGGCCGAAGGGGCCGGCCCGGAGCCGCTGGTGCACGCCATCGACCGCGAGGGGCGACGGATCGAGCACCATCACGCCGAAGTCGGCCTTGTGACCGGGTACGATCCAGCTCTGCAGCCGCACCGGGCCGCCCGCCGCGGCGGGATCGAGCGTCGCGGCGAAGTGGCGGCACCCCTCGGCGACGGTGGCGGAATCGAGCGCCGCGAGCTTTGCGCGGTCGAAGGCGTAGAACAGATGGGCCACGTGCCAGCCCGTGAGCGGTTCGATGGCCGCCTCGACGGCGGGGGCAGCGGCATGACCGGGACGTTCGCCGTGGGGCCGGGAGGGAGCCGCCGGGGCTTGGGCATGGGACACAATGATGATTCCTGGGGGGCAGCGTCGGCAGGGACGGTCAACAGTGGCGACCGTCAGGGGCGACGGTCGCCTCCGCAGGTCTGACACTCCCCGTGAGTCTAGCAAGCCACCGCGGGCCGCGATTCGACGCTATTCGCCGCGCGGGCGGCATTGGTACACTGCGGTGAGCGGCCCGCGACGGGTCGCCAACGACGCACCGCGCGAGGGGATACACCATGGGACAGGCCATCGTCGACCCGCAGGAACTGCGGCGGTTTGCCGCCCGGCTGCGGCATTTCAGTACGGAGGTCATGGCACAGATGCAGATGGTGCAGCGGCAGCTCGGGGCCTTGGGCTCGACCTGGCGCGACCAGGAGCACCAGAAGTTCGCCGAGGAGTTCGAGCAGCAGCTCCTCACCTTCGGCCGGTTCGTCGAGGCGACCGGCGACTACGTGCCCTACCTGATCCGCAAGGCGGAGCGGGTCGAGGAATACCAGCAGCAGCGTTGATCGGCAGTGGTGTTGATCGGCAGTGGTGTTGATCGGCAGTGGTGTTGATCGGCACGTCCTTGGATCTGTGCGGAGGAATGGCATGTCGGATCAGGCCGACGTCAAGTCGATCGATACGCTCGCGTTCGTGAAGGGGGCCATTGCGGCCTTTGCCCACGAGACGGGGCAGGCCGTCTCGGAGGTGGAGATTCAGGGGCAGCGGGCCGTCGATTGGATCACGGTCGATCAGGCCGCCTACTGGAAGGCCGAGGTGCGGCGCCGCACCGACCATGTCAACCAGGCCCGCAAGGATCTGGAACACTGCCGCACGTTCAAGAAGGTCGGCGACACCGCCCCGTCGTGCATCGAAGAGAAGAAGGCACTCGACAAAGCCAAACAGCGGCTGGCGGTGGCGGAACAGAAGGCCGAGGCGGTCCGGCGCTGGACGCCCGTCGTGCAGCAGCAGTTCCGCGAGACATGCGTGCGGCTGGTGCGGTTTCGCGAGGTCATCGACGTCGACTGCCCGAAGGCGGCCGCCCAGCTCGAACGGATGCTCAAGGCGCTCGATGCCTACCGCCAGATGGCCTCGCCGACCGGCCAGTCTGAGGCGAGTCAATCCGCAGGCAGCGCTGCTCCGGTGACCCGGCAGCTCGACGGTGAGGCGGCGACCACGAACATGCCGGAGGCGCCGGCATGAAGGTCGGTGATCTTTCCGGCGGGGCGTCGAAGATGGCGCTGGCCCTCAAGCAACTCGGCCTCAAGTGGGAGTCGGCGAAGGAGGCCTGGAACGACGGCACGAGCAAGAAGTTCCACAAGGACCACATCGATCCGCTCCTGCCCGCCGTCAAGGAAACGCTCGAAGCCGTCGGCCGTCTCGCCGAGGTGCTTGCCCGCGCCGCCCGCGACGTCAGCCCAGACGAATCGCTCTAGGAATCGCTCGAGACTGCCCCGCATTGCCCCCGACCGCCCGCCTGCCGACCGACACGTGGATGACCAGCCTGTGAGCCTCAACGCCTACGATCCCGGAGTGCTTCGTTCCCAAATCGACCGGTTGCGGCGGGCTGCGGCCACCCGGGCTGCCGAGGAGCGGGAGATCGTCACGGAGCACGATGCCGAGACGACTGCCACGCACCGCGAGTCGAAGGCCGAGCTGGCCCGCACGACCCAAAAGTTCGACAGCCAGATCGACGCGCTGCGGCGGGAATACACGGCCGTCGTGCAGAAGACGCAGGCCGTCGCCGCGGCCGAGCAGAAGAAGCTCGACGACCAGCGGCAGGCCCTCACCGACTCGATCCGGAAGAAGGCGCACAAGCAGGAACAGCAGTCAAAGGAGGACGACCAGTTCGAGTCGTCGTCGATCCGCGAGGTCTACAAAGAGAAGCGCAAAGATCCGGCGCGGCTGCTGGCCAAGGGGGAAAAGGATCTTGCCGGCAGCCTGAGCCAGGTCTTGCAGGCCTCCACGAAGGCGGCGGAGTATCTCGCGGCCCGCGGCCTGCCGGCTGCGGATGACGCGGCCGGCGACGCCGACCCGCTGCCGACTGGTAAGGAGGCGCTCGCCGAGCTCGAGAAGCTCAAGGCCGCCGCCCTCGCACAGGCCAACGATATCCACGGGCTGAACGCGGCCCAGCGTGCCTTCGGCGGCGGCTTGAAGGCGGCGGTATTCGGCATTCCGGTCGTCGCCGGCCTGGCTGCCGGTGCGGCGGCATTCTTTCTCCTGCCAGAGACGCTGGCCGACACGCTCGAGCTGAAGGGGGGCATCGCGGCTGCCGTGGCCGTAATCCTCGCCGCCGGCGGCGGCGGCGGGGGCTGGTGGCTGCTCCGCCGCCAACGCTCCCTGGCTCGGGCCACACTCACCGACATGCGGTCGGCCTTCGCCCAGACTGTCGCTCGGGCACGGCAGTGCGAGCATCCCTGCCGCGACTACCTCAAGACCCGCCGCGACGAGCAGCTCGCCCAGCTCGATGCGAAGTTTGAGAAAGACAAGGAGCGGCGGGCGACGCAGCTCGCCGAACGGCTCGCAGGTTTCATCACGCAACGAGATGCGAGCCTTGCCGATCTCGAGGGCAAGCATGCCAAGGCGACGGCGGCCCTCGCCGAGAAGGTCTCGGCAGCCCGACAGGCCGCCGATCAGAAGTCCCCCCCCCGCCTCGAGGCGCTCACGGCCGATCGCGACCGGACGCTCGCCGAAC
>CAYZFV010000029.1:0-9891 GCA_964477765.1 uncultured Candidatus Kuenenia sp. | reverse complement strand
TAGAAGTGGATGTCTTTGCGGCGGTTCTCGCTCTGCAGATAGAGCAGCTTCATCACCAATTCGTTGGCATTGCCGTCGTAGATCTCGCCCTGCAGGAGAATGATCCGATTCTCGAGCAACAGATCGCCGAGGGTCATCGTCCGCTGCCGCTGATAGTCGCCGTAGGCACTGGCGGCATTGGCAATGTGGGGGAGGAAGTTGTGGCTCATCTCATTCCTCCTCGCCGACGACAACACCACACACGGCATGGTCGATGGCCTCGGCATCGGGCTTGGGGAACTCAAACGGCATGTCGGTAAACTTCGCCTCCGACTCCACCATCTCGATCGTCTTGCGCTCGATGATCTGGTTGCGAAGCACATCCATCAGGCCACGGCGCTCGAGGCTGGCCCGCACACGGCGGGGCGACTCACCCGACTGCGCCGCGATCGCGCGAATCTCTTCCTCGTAGTCGGCCGCCGTGTCAGCCACGGCTGTCTCTTCGGCGATCCGCTCGAGAATGAAATGCTCCTTGAGGGCCCGGCCGGTGCTGGCCATGGCCGACTGTCGCAGTTCGTTGACATGGCGGCGGATCGAGTCGTCGTCGAAGCCACTGCGACGGAGTTCGAGAATCGCCCGCTCCAGCTCCCGCTGGGCCTGCCGGCGAAGCAGCCGCGGCGGCAGCTCCCAATCGGCCGAGGCCGTGAGGGCTTTCGATACCTGCTGCCGCACCTGCCGACGGCGGTGCCAATCGAGCTGGTTTTCCAGCTGGCGGCGGATGGCGTTGCGGAGATCGTCGGCCGACTCGAAGTCGCCGAGTTCGGCGAGCAACGCCGGCGTCAGCTCCGGCGGCTCGAGCTTTTTCGCCTCAAGCACCTCCAGTTCGAGCGTTACCTCCTTGCCCCGCAGGTTCTCCACAGCCGCCTCGTCAGAGACCGTCATGGTGGCCGTCACGGTGTCGCCGGCCTTGGCTTTCGCCACGAGGGCATCAAACCCGCTCAGCTCGGCATCGGCGAAGGAGAGCTTCGGCCGCACCACCATCTCTACTTCCTCGGCGTGCGACAACACCTTGCCGCCGTCGAGAAACCGCAGGTTGGCCACGATCAGATCGCCCGTTGCCGGCGCACCGGAGAAGGGCACCAGCCGGCTCCGGTCGCGGAGGATTCCTGTCAGCGATTCGTCGACATCGGCATCGGTGATCTCGCGGCTCGGCCGCTTGATCGACAGCCCCTTCCACTTGGGCAGGTCAAACTCCGGCCGCACCTCGATCCCAAACTCAAACGTCATCGGCCCCTCGTCGGGCAAGATCACCGCCTCGAGGTCGAGATCGGGCTCACTGATCGGGGCGAGCTTCTGTTCTTCAGTGACCTGCGACATGGCGTCGGTGAGGAGCTTCGACCGCACCTGGTCTTTCAGTTCCGACTTGAAGCGGCTGCTCACCAGCCGCCGCGGGGCCCGCCCCGGCCGAAACCCGGGCAGGAGGGCGGTGGGCATCAGGTCGCCGATGGCCTGCTCAAACGCTCGCTCGATGTCGTCGCGAGCCACCGACACCTTCACCTTCCGCTCGCAGGTGGAAACCTTTTCAACGTCGACATTGAGCGCGAGCGGCTTGTTCTCTTCGAGGGCGGTCGATTCTTCGGGCAAGTCGGTGGTGCTGGCCATGAAAACTTCTACGGAGGAGACAGGGGGCGGGAAAAGCCGGCAAGAAAAAGCGGGTGATGGGATTCGAACCCACGACAACCACGTTGGCAACGTGGTGCTCTACCAACTGAGCTACACCCGCGCGGAAAAGGAACACGCTCCGGGAACTCGGACTCGGCGGCTGCGGCGACCGACACCGATTTCCTGCGGAAACCCCGCGATTATAGAGGCGCCGGGGGTCGCCGCAAGGTCACCATCGGGGGCAACGGCGTTTTCTGGGCAAGTGGGGAAGACACGTGCGGCCGCTTGGACCGGAGGCGTCACTGTTCGGCGGCGGGGCGGCGGCCTTTGGCTGGCGGGGGGACCAGCGGCTTGGTCATCAAAATTTTGAGCGATGTCACCATCAGTTGGCCTGGCTGGAAATACTTCCCTTCCACCTCCACCTCATCCCCCTCCGAGGCGAGCGTCACGTTTTGCGACCGCACGACCAGTTCGGTCTCCTCCGGCACGAGGATCTCGAACCGCTCGCGACCGACGGCCAGCGTGACCGTGTCACCGTTGACGGTCTGAATCGGGCCGCTCACGGTGTAGCTCCCGGCCGGTCGCGGGCCGCGGCGCTGCTGCGGCCCTTGGCTCCAGTCGCCGACCCCCGCCGCCATCACCCCCGGCACACCTCCGTCGGTCACCACCACCATTTCGGCGGGCCCCGTCGGCTTGCCGAGGCCGTCGAGCGTCACGTTGCAACTCACAAACTGCCTGGGCTGGAGCATCTCACGGCTGGCCGGACCGGTCACCTCGATCATCGCGTTTGGTGCGGGCATGGCGGCCCACGTCATGTTTTGCAGCCTGAGCATCAGCATGCCCGGCGCGATCTTCGCCACCTCGCCTTTGCCATGCTCCTTGGCGAGTGATGCCATTTTCGGCGGCCCCGCCCGATACCGCCGCTGCTGGGCCGACGCCGTCGATTGGAAGGCCAGCGTCGCCGCGGCTGACAGCATGACCATGAAAACTGATGCGCCAGTCCGCGCGGACGGGAAAAACGCTTGCATGTAGCGATGGTTCCCTGTCGAGATCACACTGGATGCTCAGGCCCTTCGGTGGCCGCATACTATACCCAGCGACGCCACCAGACGCAGCCCGCCCATGAACGCCCCGCAAGCCCCCCTCCGCCGAGTGTCCGTGCTCGATCTCGCAGCCGCGAAACGGCAGCAGCGGCCGCTGGCGATGGTCACCGCCTACGACTGGCCGACGGGCCGGCTCGCCGACGCGGCCGGCGTCGATTGCGTGCTCGTGGGCGACAGGGTGGCGTTGGGGGGGGCGGGCCGCGACTCGACGATCCCCGCCACGCTCGAACAGATGATCTCCCCCGGCGAGATCGTGGCCCGAGCCGTGTCGCGGGCGATGGTCGTCGTTGACCTGCCGTTTCCGCTGCAACACCTCGGCGTCCGCAGGGCTGTGGCCTCGTGTGCGCGGATCCTCAAGGAGACCGGCTGCCAGGCGGTGAAGCTCGAGGGCACGGCCGGCCAGGCCGATGTGATCGCCGGCATCGTCGCCGCCGGCATTCCGGTGATGGGGCATGTCGGTCTGCGGCCCCAGGCGGTGCATCAGCTCGGTGGCTATCGGATGCAGCGCGACCTCGATCACCTGCTCGCCGACGCGAAGGCGGCGGCCCACGCGGGGGCGTTTGCGGTGGTACTTGAATGCGTGCCACCCGAGGTGGCGGCGACGATCACCGCGGCGATCGACATCCCCACGATCGGCATCGGCGCCGGCCCGCAATGCGACGGGCAGGTGCTCGTGCTCCACGACCTGATCGGCCTGTCGCTCGGGCATGTGCCGAAGTTTGTCCGCGCCTACGCCGACGTGAAGACCACGCTTGCCGATGCGGTCGCCCGTTGGCGAGCCGACGTCGCCACCCGCATCTTTCCCACATGAACAACGCCCTCGCCGACTCGACAAGCCCTTACCTGCTGCAGCACGCCGACAATCCGGTGCACTGGGAGGCGTGGACGCCCGCAGCCCTCGAACGGGCTCGGCGTGAAGACAAGCCGATCTTTCTCTCCGTGGGCTATTCGGCCTGCCACTGGTGCCATGTGATGGCCCACGAGAGCTTCGAGAACGACGCAATTGCGGCGATCCTCAACGAGCACTTCGTCAACCTCAAGGTCGACCGCGAGGAGCGGCCCGATCTCGATGCCGTCTATATGTCGGCGGTGCAACTGCTCACCGGCCGTGGCGGCTGGCCGATGAGCGTCTTTCTCACGCCCTCCCTCGAGCCCTTCTTCGCCGGCACCTACTGGCCGCCCGAGCAGCGGGGCGGAATGCCGGGGTTTCCGCAGGTGCTCCATGCGGTGATCGATGCCTGGACGAATCGCCGCGAGCAGGTCACCAAGCAGGCCGGTGAGATCACGGCCGCGCTCTCGCAGTCGCTCGTGGCCGCCGCGGCCGACGGTGGCCTGCCGACCGACGTGCTGCTCGAGCAGGCCGCCCATTCCCTCGGCCGGATGTTTGATCGCCGGTATGGCGGCTTCGGCGCGGCGCCCAAATTTCCTCATCCGATGGATCTCCGTCTGCTACTCCGCACGGCCCAGCGGAGCGGCCGCCTCGACGACCTCGAAATGGCGTGCCAGTCGCTGGCCTGCATGGCGGCCGGCGGCATCCATGATCATCTCGGCGGCGGCTTCGCCCGCTATTCGGTCGACGAGCGGTGGCTCGTGCCCCACTTTGAGAAGATGCTCTACGACAACGCTCTGCTCGCGGTGGCGTATCTGGAGGCGTTTCTCGCCACGGGCCGCGAGGAGTTTGCCGCGGTCGTCCGCTCCACGCTCGACTATCTTCTCCGCGACATGACCGATCCGTCCGGTGGGATCTGGGCGGCCGAAGATGCCGACAGCGAAGGCGAGGAGGGCACGTTTTACGTCTGGTCGCCCGAGGAGATCGTCGCCGTGCTCGGTGACGAGGAGGCGGCCGTCTTCTGCGAAGCCTACGACGTGACACCCGCCGGCAACTTCGAGGGCCATTCGATCCTCAACCTCCCGCGGCCGCTCACCGAGGTGGCCCGCAAGCATGGTCTTGATCCCACGGCCTTCGCCGAGCGGATGCAGGCGGCCCGGGCAAAGCTGCTCGCCGCCCGCGGGCAACGGGTGCGGCCCGGCGCAGACGACAAGGTACTCGTGGCCTGGAACGGCCTGGCGATCGACGCCCTCGCTCGAGCCGGCGCGGCGCTCGATGAGCCACGGTACACACAGGCGGCCGTACGGGCGGCCGACTTCCTGCTCACCACATGCCGCGATCCGCAGGGCCGCCTGGCCCACCAGTGGCGGCAGGGGAAGGCGAGCGGGCTGGCCTTTGCCGAAGACCTTGCCTGCCTGGCCGAAGGGCTCGTGAGCGTGTTTGAGGCGACGTTTGACGAGCGGTGGATTGAGGAGGCGTGTCGGCTCGCCGATCTTCTGCTTGGCACCGACGAGCCTGGCCCACTCACCGGCGGCGGGTTTGTTGATCCTGAGACGGGGGCCCTGTTTCGAACGTCGGCGGCGCATGAACAACTGCTCATCCGTCAGCACGACATGCTCGACAATGCCACTCCGAGCGCCACCGGCATGGCGGCCACGGTGCTCGTGCGACTGGCGGTGCTCACCGGCCGGGAGCGCTATCGGCAGGCGGCGGAGCGGGCGATCGCGGCAGTCGCGCCGCTGGCCAAGCGGTCGGCAACGGCCGCCAGCCAGACGCTCCTGGCCCTCGACATGCTGCTCGGGCCGATCGAAGAATTCGTGGTCGTGGCCGATGGCGATGCCGCCGCCGTGAACGCGGCGGTGCGGCCGCTGCGAACGCGGTTTCGGCCGCGGGGGATGATGGCCGTGCGGTTGCATTCCGACGCGGCACCCGTGTCCGGGGCGTCACGCCCGCTCGATCATCTTTTTGCCGACCGGCCGGGCGAGGCCGGCGCGGTCGTGCTTTACGACTGTGTCAACGGCACCTGCACCGCCCCGCAGCGGTTGTAGGAAAAGGTTCTTGCCGTTACGGCAACACCACCTCGTCGGAAATCACCACGGGTCGCCCCGCCGTGACCGGTGTCGGCGATCCGCCCATCGGCATCCCCTCGCTTACCATCGGCATGCCGCCCATGCTCGCTCCCATGCCTGCCCCCGCGCACGGGTCGCAGCAGGGATTTGCCTGGGCACACGGAGCCCCCTGGCCGCAGGTTCGCATCGGGGGGCCGGCCATCGGAGCCGGCGCGCCCGGGGGTGTGAATCCGGGGGGCAGGTGACCGAAGCACCGCTCATACTTCCACACTTCCAGCGCGATATACCGCTCCGAAAGCGACTTGCAGCCGGAAAGCCCCGCGGCGGCCAGCACAACTGGCACAACCAGCAGGGCACGCTTGCTCCACTCCGTCGAACGCATCGATCCGTCTCCTGGAAAGGCCGACCGACGTCTCGAAGCGGCGTCGGGTGTGTCAGGCCCGCGGCACCTTCCGCGAAGCCTCGCAACCCTACACCATGAAATGGGCTTCGCAAATTATTTACGATGCCGGATCTTGGCTCGCATGCGCCGCTTCTTCTGGCCCCGCTTGCGACGACCCTTGCCTGACTTTTTGACGCCCATGCTCTGCTCCGGGAGAAGTTCGATTCAAACTGAAAAGTTGTAAAAACGCCGGGGTGCCCTTGCAAGCCAGTGCCTCCCACCGCGAAGTTGAATGGGCGCGGAAAGGTTTTGCACCCACCCGGCCCCACCTCATGGACGGCATGATCGTTCTCTTCCCCACCTACGCCAGACGACTCCCCGGCACACGACAATGGCGGGCCTCGATCGCCGGCATGGTCGCCAGGCCGTTGCCGGAGCGAAGCCGGCGGCGGGTGCTGGCCCGGGCCGTACTCAAACGGATCCTCGATGTCGAGGATGCCGATATCGACACCCCGATCTTCCGCGACCGGGCCGACGCCTTCTTTTTTCAGCGTCTGGCCGGCCGGCCTGTCCGGGTCGTGCTGGCCGGCCGCTCGATCGACGCCGGCCAGTCGGACCGCGCCGGCCACTTCCAGGCCGACGTGCTCCTCGATGACGACGACGTGAATGCCTTGGCCAGCCCATGTGGCCCCGGCTGCCGCTGGCTTCCCTGTGAGGGATCATTTGCCGCAACTGACGACGAAATTGACTCCTCTGCCGCCGATGGCCAGCCGGCACGCGGCCGCATCCAGTGCATCGAAGACGAGGGTCTGTCGGTCATCTCCGATATCGATGACACCGTGAAGATCACCAACGTCGCCCACAGGCGTGAACTGCTGGCCAACACATTCCTCCGGGAATTCGCGGCGGTGCCGGGAATGGTTGAGGCGTTTCAGCGACTGGGGGAGCGGCGTGCGGCGTTTCACTATGTGTCGGCAAGCCCGTGGCAGCTGGTGCCAAGCCTGAGCGAGTTTTTTGCCCTGGCCGGCCTGCCGGCCGGTTCGATGCACCTCAAGCTCTTTCGCCTCAAAGACTCGACGCCGCTCGGCCGGCTCCCTTCCCGCAAGCGGTCGAAGCGGCGGGCGATCGAGCGGATCCTCGCCGACTTTCCCGGCCGGCGGTTTGTGCTCATCGGCGATTCAGGCGAGCGGGATCCGGAGGTCTATACCGCCGTGGCACGCCGGCATCCGCAGCAGGTGCAGAGCGTGTTGATCCGGCAGGTGGCGGCGAAGGCGCCGCGGGAGAAGGTGCTCGCCCGGCTCGATCGGCTGGCGAGCAAGCTGCCGGATGGCCGGCTACGGGTGTTCGCCGACCCGGCAGAGGTCTTGTAAACCCTCCGGAAGCCACCATCCGCCAGCCCAACCAGCCGCCAGGCGCAAGCCGGCGGGATGATGCGTTATCCGCGCCGCTTCAGCCACCAGGCTCGCGCCCGGTGCTGTCTGGTGGCAGGGCGCGTGGCGGGGAGCGACGAGCGCCGCAAACTCGAGCTTCTCGCTACGGGCTTTCAAACGCGTTCTGATAATGCTCGACCACGGGCGGCTCTTCGCCGAAGGTCACCGTCACCACGTCGATTCGCACCGAACAGTCCTGCAGCCGGTGCCGCCGGATGTAGGCGTTGGCAAGGTCGGCGATCCGTCGCTGCTTGTGGTATCCGATCGTCTCCACCGGATGCCCATGCGATGTGTCGCTGCGGCTCCGCACTTCGACAAACACCACCGTGCGATCATCGAGGGCAACGATGTCGATATCGCCACGGAGGATTTTTTCGCGACGGCCCACGATCCGGTAGCCGATGCCACGGAGATACCGAGCCGCCTCATCCTCGCCACGGCGGCCAAGCTCGTCCCGCGAATGCATCGCTATGCCTTCGCGGCAGCCTTCTTCCGGGCGGGCTTCTTCGCGGAGCCGGCAGCGGCCACATCGTCCCGCTTCTCGCGGAGCCGCGTCGCCTTGCCGACTCGATCGCGGAGGTAGTAGAGCTTCGCCCGCCGCACCACGCCCGACCGTTTCACCTCGATTTTGGCGATCTTGGGCGAGTGAACCGGAAACTTCCGCTCCACGCCCTCGCCGGCCACGATCCGCCGCACCGTAAACATCTCTCGGCTGCCGGTGCCACTGCGAGCGATGACCACGCCATTGAAGATCTGAATCCGTTCCTTCTCGCCTTCGAGAATCCGGGTATGCACATCGACGGTGTCGCCGATGCTGAACTTCGCCACCTCGGGCTTGAGGCTCGAGGCTTCGACGTGGTCAAGAATTTTCTGGCTCATCAGGGGTTCCTTTCGTAGTTTCAGGCGGTCTTGGGTGGGTTGTCTTTGCGCCTCGGAAATCAGGTCGCTGCCTGCAGGTTGCGGCGGCGGGTGGCGGTGACTGCCTGCTCATGCCGCCACGCCGCTATTTTTTGGTGGTCGCCCGAGAGGAGCACGCTGGGCACCTCGAGGCCGCGATACTCCCGCGGCCGCGTGTATTGGGGGCCTTCCACGAGGCGGTCGGCCCCGGAAAAAGAGTCTTGGCGGGCGCTCTCTTCGTCGCCGATCACGCCCGGCACGAGTCGCGACACGGCATCGACGATCCCCATCGCCGCCACTTCACCGCCGGAGAGCACGTAATCGCCGATCGAGATTTCGTCGGGAGCAAGAATCGACTTCACCCGTTCGTCGAAGCCTTCGTAGCGACCACACACCAGCACGAGCCGGTCATGCGTGGCGAGTTGCTCCACGATCGCCTGGTCGAGCCGACGGCCGCCGGGCGCGAGCATCACCAGATGGCCGGCAGCGGCCTGCTGCTGCACCGCCTCCACACACTCCACCACGGGTCCGGCCATGAGAAGCATGCCTGGGCCGCCGCCGAAGGGCCGATCGTCCACCTGCCGATGCACGCCGGTGGCGAAATCACGGATGTTGGTTACGCGAATGTCGAGCAGGCCCGCGGCACGCGCCGCCCCGATGAGACTTCCTCCGAGGAAGCTTGTGAACATTTCGGGGAAGAGCGTGAGGATGTCGATCCGCATGGCAGCGAGGCGAGGCCGGGGCTGGTGAGGCGAGGCTTCGGCATCAGGTGATCAAGACTCTTTGGATTCTTCCGCGGGGGATTCTTCCGCGGGAGCCTCGGCGGCGGGCTCGGCCGGTGCTTCCGCAGCGGGCTCGGAAGCCGGTGCCTCGGCAGACACTTCCGCATGGGTCTCAGCAACTGCATCGGCCGCCGGAGCTTCGGCTGTCACATCTGCCGCCGCCGCTTCGGACGCTGGCTCTTCCGTCTTCGGCGGTTCGGGCACGAACGCCGGCGGGCCCGGATCGGGGAGCACCTTCGGCATCGAAAGCCGGGCGCGAGCCTCTTCCATTTCCCTGAGGTGCGTGCCGTTGGGGCCGTATTTCTTGATGAGCACCTTCACGTTGTCGCTCGGCAGAGCACCGACAGAGAGCCAGTGTTGCACGCGACCATGGTCGAGAGTGCAGCGGGCGTCGGTCTCGGGCACGCTCGGGTCGTAGGTGCCGATCGCCTCGATCACGCGGCCATCGCGGGGGCTGCGTTTGTCGGTTGCACAAATCCTGAAGAAGGCACGGTGCTTCCGGCCCATCTTTTTCATCCGAATCACGACTGCCACGATCACTCTACTCCTGCGGGAACTTTCGAGTCACTTAGACTACCCGAGAAACGCCCAAACCCAAGCCCCCATCAGGAAGCACCGGGCGCCAGCCCGGTGGCCCGCCGGCTCGCGCCTGGCGGCTTTGTGGTGCACACCACCAGGAAGCACCGGGCGCTAGCCCGGTGGCCCGCCGGCTCGCGCCTGGCGGCTTTGTGGTGCACACCACCAGGAAGCACCGGGCG
>CAYZFV010000028.1:0-6727 GCA_964477765.1 uncultured Candidatus Kuenenia sp. | reverse complement strand
CGCCGGCAGCTCTCGCTCGACGGCGGCCACCAGCCGGGCCACCTCCGCCTCGTCGCCCAGATCGGCGAGAAACGTGCCCGCATACTTTCCGCGGGCCTCGAGTTCGGCAGCCACGGCCTCCGCGCCGGCCGTCGACCGGCCATGAATCGCGACCCGCGCTCCCGCATCGGCGAGCGCCAGGGCCACCGCCCGACCGATGCCCCGGGTGCTCCCCGTCACCAACGCCGTGCGGCCCTGCAGATCAGTCACGGAGCCACCTCCACGGGTACAGGCTCCGCTTCGACTGCCGCGGCCGCAGTGGCCGGCGCCTCGACGGCCGGTTCCGTCTCCACCTGCTGAGCCACCAGCGGCAGCTCGTAGCAGGCCGCCTCCTCGGCATTTCGCACGAGCAGCCGATTCCCCGACAGGCACGGATTGTTCCCCGTCTGCCCGGTGATCGCCGCGAGCCGCGCCACCTCACGATGCTCCGCGGGCGTGGCCTCGACGAGCACCACGTCGCCCGACTCCGCCTGCACCACTAGAAGCCCGCCCACCCGAAGCACCTGCCCCTGCCCATACCGACCGCGTTTCCACACCCGCCGGCCGTTGTCAAGCCGCACGCACTCGAGAATCCCGTCGGAGAGCCCGTAGGCATGGCCCTCATGGAGCACCACGTTGGTGAACTTGGTCTTCAGCAGCTGCGGCGCCTGCCAGACAGGGCGTACGGTCCACGGCAGCCCGTCGGCGCCGTTCGCACCGGCGGGGTCGATCTCGAACGCCGCGGCGCCGATGCCATACCCCTTTGACACGAAAAAGCGGCGGTCGTCGATCGGCACCGCCTGCGAACAGCTGGCGTCGGAGTTGGAATGTCCAGGCCAGTCGACCTGCCAGAGCTGACTGCCGTCGACAGGATCGTAGGCCGCAACGTGCCCCTCGTTGACGACGACCACCTGCTCTCGGCCACCGAGCGTGACAAGGGCCGGCGTCGTAAACGCGATCTGCTCATCACCGGCCGTCCAGCGGCGATTTCCCGCCACCCGGTCGTAGGCCACGAGCGAAACATGCTCCGTTTCACCAGCCGCCGGCCTTCGCCGCGGACCTCCCGCCGGCACGATCACGAGGTCGCCGACGACCAGCGGCGACCCGGCCCGCCCCCAGGCCACGGCCGCCGCATGCTTGTCGGCGTCGATGCCCAGATCATCGAGGATGTTTTTTCGCCACACAACGCCGCCGGTCGCGCCGTCGATCGCATGCAGCCAGCCGGTCGCGCCGGTGGCATACACGATTCCGTCGGCGACCGTCGGCGTCGATCGCGGCCCCACGCCGCCGAGGATCGTTTCATGCCGGGCCGGCACCGCCACCGCCCACTCCGGTGAGCCGGTCGGAATCGCGTAGCAGGAAATCACCTCTTCGTCGCCGCGTTGCTCGAGCGTCACGGCATGGTCGCCGCAAGTCGCAAACCCGCTCCAGCCCGCACCGATCGGCCGCTTCCACAGCAGTCGCGGAGGCCGGGCCTTCCAGTCGCGATCGAGCACCGGGCCATCGATGCCACAGGTGCCGGCAGGGCCCAGAAACCGCGGAAAGTCGTCGGCCGTGGCCGACCACGGTGTCGCGTCGGCTCCCGTCGCCGCGGCCCGCTCCAGGAGCCGATCGCGGGCCGGCGCCCACCGCCAGTTGAACTCGGGCACGAGATCCCCCGAGACCCGCTCGATCCGCAACGTGCCCGCGGCGACCACGACCGCCCCCAGCAAGCCGCCGAGGACCATCTGCTTGAGCGGTTTGCCATGGTCGCTCTCCCGCAGAAACCAGACCAGCAGCGACATGAGCCCCGCGAAACAGAGGATCAGCGTGATGATGTTGCGCACCGCCTCGTCGACGATCGGCCCCACGATCGGCTCGAGCAGCCCGCCCCGCACCAGCACGACGGCGGCAGCCAGCGAGGCCAGCGTGATGAACACGCGGCGGGGGGGCCAAAGACGACGGGAGCCGGGGAGTTCGTGACGTTCATGACGGTTGGTGCGCATGACACACTTTTACACGATCTGCACCAGCGGCCGAGAGAGGTCGTTCCTTGCCGCACCATCCGGCCCCGACTACACTCGCAGAAACCAGTTTTTGCCGCGGAAAATCGCATGCTTCATCCGAATCGCGCCGGCGCCGCCGGCCCCTCCACCGCCGCGGTGCACGCCGGCGAAGCGCGGCAGAAGCCGGGCTGCTCGATCACCGATCCGATCTTCGCCACGTCGACCTACACCTTCTCCGACACCCAGTCGATCGTCGACTTCATCGAAGAGCAGCAGCCCCGCGAGGAATATGGACGCTACGGCAATCCCAACGAGCGAACCGTCGAAGACAAACTGGCGGCACTCGAAGGGGGCGAGGAGGCGACGCTCTTCGCCAGCGGCATGGGAGCGCTCGTCGGCCTGCTGATGGCCCACCTTAATGCCGGTGACGAAATCATCTTCTTCGACGAGTGCTATCACCGCAGCCGCGAGTTTTGTCGGAAGCACCTCACCCGCTTCGGCGTCGGCTTTCGGGAGGTCACCAGCTGCGACTACGAGGCGATGGAGGAGGCGATCACGCCACGGACGAGGTTTCTCGTCAGTGAATCCCCCACCAACCCGCATCTCAGCGTGGTCGACATCGAGCGGTTCGCCGATATCGGCCGCCGCCGCGGCGTGCTCACGCTCATCGATGCCACGCTCTGCACGCCGTACAACCTCAAGCCGCTGGAGGCCGGGGTCGATTTCGTGCTCCACTCCGCCACAAAATACCTTGGCGGCCACAACGACCTGCTGGCCGGCGCCGTGATCGGCTCGCGGCAGCTCATGGAGCCGGTGCGTCATCTCCGCGGCATCATGGGGGGCGTCAACTCGCCGCACAACGCCTACCTTCTGGAGCGGGGCCTCAAAACCCTCGCCCTGCGGATGGAACGGCATAATGCCAACGGCCTGGCGGTGGCTCGCTTTTTGGAGACGCATCCGCGGGTGGAGCGGGTTCTCTACCCAGGTCTCGCAAGCCATCCGTATCACGACATCGCCGCCCGCACCATGCGGGGCCATGGCGGCCTGGTCACCTTCTTCGTCAGGGATGCCGACTGGCGGCAGACGGCGGCCGTCGTCGATGCGGTCACCATCCCCCGCATCGGGCCGAGCCTCGGCGGCGTCGAGTCGCTCATCGAACAGCCGATGGTGATGAGCTACTGGAACTATTCACCCGCCGACCGCGTCACCTTCCGCATCACCGACAACATGGTGCGGATGGCCTGCGGTATCGAGGACGCCGACGACCTGATCGCCGATCTCGCACAGGCGTTGGGCTGAGAGAAGCATCCGATGGAGTTTCGCACCCGCGCCATCCATGTCGGCCAGGATCGGGATCCGATCAGCGGGGCGGTCGTGCCGCCGCTGCACCTGGCCAGCACGTTCGTGCAGCCCGACGCCTCGATGACGGCGCCCTACGATTACGCCCGCACCGGCAGCCCCACCCGCCATGCGTTCGAGGCGACACTCGCCAACCTCGATGGCGGCGCACGGGCCTTGGCCTTCGCCTCGGGAATGGCCGCCACCCGCTGCGTCACCGATCTCCTGGGTCCCGGCGACCACATCGTGACCGGCACCGACATCTACGGCGGCACCTGGCGGCTGTTCAACAAACTGCTCGGGCCCCGAGGCATCGCCGTCACCGCCGTCGACATGACCGATCTCGACGCGGTGCGAGCCGCGGTCACGCCGGCCACGAAACTCCTCTGGAGCGAATCGCCGGGGAACCCGCTCCTTTCGATCACCGACATCGCAGCCTGCGCGACGATCGCCCATGCGGCGGGGGCGCTGCTCGCCTGCGACATGACGCTCGCCACGCCGGCCCTCACCCGGCCGCTGGAGATGGAGGCCGACATCGTCATGCACTCGGCGACAAAATACATCGGCGGCCACAGCGATCTGCTCGGTGGCGCGCTGGTGGTTCGCGACCCAGACCTCGGCAGTCGTCTGCATTGGCTGCAAAACGCCACCGGCAGCGTGATGGGGCCGCTGGAGTCCTTTCTCTGCAGCCGCGGCCTGAAGACCCTCGACCTCCGCGTGCGGGCGCAGTCGGCGACGGCCCTCGCCCTGGCTGAATGGCTCCGCGGGCAGCCGCGGGTCCGTGGCGTGCATTACCCCGGCCTGCCCGACCATCCCGGCCACGCGATCGCCGCCCGGCAAATGAGCGGTGGCTTTGGCGCGGTGCTCAGCTTCGAGATCGACGGCGCCCTGGCGGCGCCCCGGCGGGTGGTCGAGTCGACGAGCCTCTTTCAGCTGGCGGTGAGTCTGGGCGCGGTCGAGTCGCTCATCGAACTGCCGGCTCTCATGTCGCATGGTTCCTACGACGCCGCCGCCCGCCGGGCAGGAGGCATCGAAGACGGGCTGATCCGACTTTCTGTCGGCCTCGAAGCCTTCCCAGATCTCCGCGACGACCTTTCTTCCGCCCTCGCTTCGTAGACAAGACAAGACAGGCAAGACCTGTCGATCGCGTCGATTTTGAGGGAAGTTCTGGTCGTGTCGATGCCGATATCTCTCCCGATTGGACAGACCGTGCCAGCCCATCAGGGGCCGGCCGGTCCTCGCGGAAGGAGACAGACATGAGCGTTTCGTACGGCATCAGGCTTTCTGGCATCACGGTTTGCATGGCGACCCTGGCCCACCTCGGCCTCATCGCCGCACCGCGGATTGCCGCGGCCCAGCCAGCGACCGATTCCCAGGTGGAAGGGGCGGCCGACGAGAGCGACCTCCGCTGGAAGCCCCACCGGTTTGCGACCGCCCCCCCGCGCGGTGGCGACGCCGATAACACCACGCCTTCCACCATCACCAAGGATCCCACCGCTGCAACAGTCCCGGAATGGTCAGCCCCAGCCGCGGAATCGACCGCATCTGCTCTTCCGCCAGCGTCGGCCAGCCTGCCGGACCGTGTGCCGGCCGCCACGCCGCTGCCGATTCGGCCCCGAGGCCCGGAGACCGCTCCCTACGCCCCGATGCGTGGCTCACTTGCCCGAGGCATGCAGCAGATGGGCGACTGGTTCGCAAACAAGAGCGGCGCCACACCGAGGCAGTCTGCCACCGCCCCCAGCACCACCTTCGCCGAGCGGATGATGCGGACGCCTCAGGGCCAGTCGGGCCGGCCGATCCTCGAGCGTGATCGCGGCTACGGCATGACCGACGCCCGGCCGACCGCGCCGCTCGGTGGCGGACTCGCGCCGCGATATTCCCCGAGCGAGAGTGCCATGGCCGGCCGCGGCAACCCAAGCCAAGGCCGACCCGGCGAGCGGATCGCGATGAATGTCGATGGGATCCCGTCGGTGATGAAGCGGGCCCCCCAGGCGGCCGCCATCGATGCCCGCCCCCCGAGCCGACTGCCGGCCTCGACCGCTCCGTCGGACGCTCTCCCGGCGCCCCGGGCCGAGACGATCGATCCGCCGATCATCATCGAGACCATGCCCATGGACATGGGTTTTGACGGCGGGGCGGAGATGTCGATGGATGGCGGGGCCGGCGAGGGCATGTGGATGGGTCAGTATCCGGCCGAACTCCATGTCGAATCGTTTTACGACGACCCGTACGCCTGTGACGAGGAAGGGGGCGTGCTGCCAGTCCACCTCTGCGACGGCCGCCTGTGCCGCTGGATGCGACGGTTCGGCAAGCCCTACTACGGCTGGAAGTGGTATCGCGATTTCACGGCCAGCGTGGGCGTGACATCGTTCCAAAACGAGAGCAACCTCGGCCTCAATGGCAACTATGGCACCAACGAATACCTCAACTGGTCGATGCCCTTCTGGAACGCCTTCGGCATCGGCTGGCAGGTGGGCGCCCGCGGCGTGCAGAGCAACTTTCAGCGAACCACGATCACCGACACCTCGACAGGAAAGTCATTCAGCACCAATGCCCGGGATCAGGTGTTCGTGACCACCGGCTTCTTCACGCGGGCCTTCGAGGGTCGCGGCCTTCAGGGCGGAGCCGTCTACGACTATCTCCACGACAGCTACTTCGACAACGCCAACGTGTCGCAGCTTCGTGCGGAGACCAGTTATGTGTGGGGCTACCATGAACTCGGCTTCTGGGGCGCCTTCAATATCGGCAACGAGACGAGCATCTTCGGCCCCGTCACGAAGACCCCGGGTGAGGCGAGCACGGAAAACCTCTACACGGGCTTCTATCGACTGCAGTTTGGCGACGCGAATGAATGGCGGATTTGGGGTGGCGCCACCGCCTCGCAGGCCGGCATCGTCGGCTCGTCGATGCGGGCTCCGATGTCGAAGTCATGGGCGCTCGAGGGCACCTTCACCTACCTCATCCCGGGGCGGACCGAAAACTTCGGAACCTTGATCGACGGGATTCCCGTGACGGTGAGCAGTGCCCCCTCGGCCTGGAACGTATCGCTGAATGTCGTCTACTACCCGGCCAGGCGGTCGCGGCGGAGCCTGGCGAGCCCCTACCGCCCCCTGTTCGACGTGGCCGACAACGGCAGCATGATCCGCACGATCGGTCGCTGATCCGCCGCCCCCAAAGGCCGTGGAAACGAGAGGACTGCCCGGCCGCCACCGGATCCGGTATCTTACGGTCTCCTTTTGGGAGAGCCTTGCAATGACATCCGAACGAGACCCCTGGGCCGATCTGGCTGAGTCCCTTGGCGCCACCCCGAACGCGGAGCCACAGCCTCCGCAGGCCGCCGAACCGCCCCGCCCCAAGCCCGCCAGATCGGAAGAGCACACGTCTGA
>CAYZFV010000027.1:0-3775 GCA_964477765.1 uncultured Candidatus Kuenenia sp. | reverse complement strand
CGCCGAATCATCCCGCCGGCTCGCGCCGGCGGCTTTGTGGAGGAAACGCTCGCGCCGGCGGCTTTGTGGAGGAAACGCTCGCGCCGGCGGCTTTGTGGGGAAATGACACGCACCGGCTCACGCGTTCGAAAAAACCCGTTCTGCGTTGGCCGTTGTCGCGGCGGCGAATTTTTCCAGTGGCTCGCCGCGGGCGATGGCGAGACAGCGGGCCGTGTGGATCACGTGGGCAGGCTCGTTGCGGCGGCCCCGGAAGGGCTCCGGCGAGAGAAAGGGGCTGTCGGTCTCGATCAACAGGCGATCGAGGGGCACGGTCTTGGCCACCTCGCGAAGGTCGCCGGCCGAGCGAAACGTCACCATGCCGGCGAACCCGAGATAGCACCCCATGTCGACCGCCTCGGCCGCCTCCGCGACCGTGCCGGTGAACGAGTGGAGCACCGGCAGGAGTGGCCCCCGCCGCAGCGCCTCGTGCAGCATGTCGAGCGTGTCGCGAATGCTCTCGCGGGTGTGGATCACGACCGGCAGGGCGAGTTCCTGGGCGAGCCGCAGGTGGCGGTCGAAAAACTCCCGCTGCGTGTCACGCGGCGCGAAGTCGCGATACCAGTCGAGGCCGGTTTCTCCGACGGCGTGGGCCCGGCCGCCGACAAGCAGGCGAACCACGCGATCCCATTCATCGGCCGCGATCTCGGCGACATCGTTGGGGTGGATGCCGGCGGCCGAGACGAGGCCCGGCTCACGGGCGGCGAGATCGGCCGCCGCCTCGCTGTCGGCGGCCCGTGTGCCGATGACCGTCATCTTGGAAACGCCCGCCGCCCGCGCTCGGGCGATCACCTGCGGGAGGTCGTCGCCATACCGCATCGGATCGAGATGGCAGTGGCTGTCGTAGAAGGCCATCGGTCAGGCCGGTGAGGACGCGTGGCGGAGCCGGGAAGCCTGCTGCTCGAGCACATCGATGTGGCCAAGGGTCGTCGCCTTCGCCTCGCCGGACAGTTCGACGACGGCCGCATCGTCGGGACGGGACGCGGTGAGGGTGTCGATCGCGGCCACCTGCCGCCGCATGCCTTCGATGAGGCGGGGGAGGAGATAGACGAGGTTGAGATCATGCCAGGCGGTGTAGGACAGCGGGTAGCCTGTCTGCGGCGGAGTCACCTCCCGTTCGGCCAGCAGCGACGCAGCCCGTTCGGCCACGTTCCGCTGGTCACCCACGATGTCGGCGAGGGCGAGTTTGAGATCCTCGTCGCCGGGGTACGACCAAATGCCCGAGTCGGCGACATACATCGCCGGAGATGTTTCGAGGATCGCCACGAGTTGGGAGAGGGGATCAGCGGGCATAAGGCTCTTCCAAGAAGGTCCTGATTCGCAATTATGAGGCGAAGGCCCCGGCGAGTTGGGCGGCCGCGTAGAGCCCCGACCAGAAGATGCCGAGCACAAGCACCGGCACGGCCAACGCCGTCACCACGGCCCCGGGAAGCGACACCAGCGGAAACGCTTCGCTGGCCCGATCTTCCGGAGGAGCATCGAATGTCATCACCTTCAGCACGCGAAGATAATAGAAGAGGCTGATCACCGTATTGAGGCCGCCCACCACCAAGAGCAGAAGCATCAACTGCCGATCGACGCCCATCGAGATCGCCTCGACCAACGACGAAAACACGAGAAACTTGGCGACGAACCCGGCCAGCGGCGGGAGCCCGATCAGGCTGACGAGCACCACGGCCGTGGCCACCACGATTCCAGGGCTTGTCCGCACCAGCCCGGCGTAGGCGGCGATCTCCTCGCTTCGCAGTCGGTTTCGCAGCAGGGCCACGATCGCGAAGGCGGCAAGATTCATGAAGAGATAGGTGCCGAGGTAGAAGGCGACGGCGCTCACGGCGGTTGCGGCGGCCGCCGGCTTCGGGCCGGCCAACGCGATCGCCGCGGCCACGCCCATCATCAGGTAGCCGGCGTGGGCGATCGTGGAGTAGGCCAGCAGCCGCTTCATGTTGGTCTGGCCGTAGGCGGCGAGGTTGCCGAGCGTGCAGGTGACCGCCGCCATCAGGGCGATCACCGCCACGGCGAAGTGACGGACGGGCGCCAGGTCTGCCACGATATCGGCCGCCGCGCCGCCGGCCGGCATGCCGAGCGAATACGCGACCCGGATGAGCAGCGCCACGGCCGCCGCCTTGCTCGCCACGGAGAGAAAGGCTCCGACTTCGGCGGCCGCCCCTTCGAAAACGTCGGGGCACCAGAAGTGGAAGGGTACGGCCGAGAGTTTGAAGGCCAGACCGACCGCCAGCATCAGCCCGCCGAGGCAGAGCACCATCACGCCGCCCCCCGGTGCTCCCGCCTGAACGATCCGCGCCATTTCGGTCGCCATGCTCGGAAGGTGGCACGTGCCCAGCACGCCCGCCAGCAGGCTGATTCCGTAGAGCATGATGCCGGCGGCACCGGCGCCGTAGACCGCGTATTTGAGCGCCGCCTCCGAGGCCGCCCGCCGTCCCTTGAGAATTCCCGCCAGGGCATACGAGGGAACGCTCGCCATCTCGACCGCCACGAAGACCATCAAGAGATGATTGGCCGAAGCCATCAGGCACATGCCGAGCGTGGCGCCCAACACGAGCGAGTAAAAATCGGCCCCGTCCTCGCGGTCAGGAATGCCGGAGACCTTCGTGAACACGATGTAGAGCACGAGAAACCCGGCGAGGATGCATCGCAGGTAGGCCGTGAAGGAGTCGAAGACGAGCAGCCCGGAGAAAATCTCGATGCGGCCACCGGCCGTCGCCGCCGCCTCCGCCAGCGGCGGGAGCGCCTGCAGATCGGCCCAGGCATACCACAGCGTGAAGGCCGCGCCGCCGAGGGCCACCATTGCCGAGTCGAGCCACCGCAGCACCGGCAGCATGCGGCATAGCAGCAGAAGCACGATCGTCGCCGAGATCGCCAGTTCGGGGCGAAACAACGGCAACGACACGGTCAGCGTGTCGTTGAGCGTGCCCGAAAGCAGCGTCCCGATGTTGATGGGCTCGTTCACTGCCCCACCTCCGCCACGGCGACCGGCGCGGGAGCGTCGTGCACGTCACGCGTCCAGGCGGCCAGCGTCTGCACCTGGCGATTCACCGTCGGCGTGACGTAATTGAAGAGAATCTGCGGCGCCACGCCGAACAGGATCGCCAGGAAGACGAGTGGGGCGGCAATCGACAGCTCCCGCGGCGTCATCGGCGTGAGATGATCCCCATGCGGCCCCTTGTATTCCGCACCGAGATAGACCCGCTGGATCGCCCACAGGATGTAGGCCGCCGTGAGGATTACCGTGAAGGCCGAAATCACCGCCAGCGCGCGGCTGTAGTTCCAGCTGGAGAGCGTCACCAGCACCTCGCCGATGAAGCCACACAGCCCCGGCAGGCCGAGCCCCGCGAAAAAGACCGCCACCGCCAGGCCGGCATACACCGGCATGCGATTGAAGATCCCGCCAAACTCATCGAGATTGCGATGGTGCACGCGGTCATAGAGCACGCCCACCATGAAAAACATGCCGGCCGACGAGAACCCGTGGGCGAGCATCTGAAACATCGCCCCGTTCACGCCCTGCGCCCACGCCTCCCACCGATACTCCTGCCCGGCGACCGCGCTCCACACGCCGAGGCCGAGCATCACGTAGCCCATGTGACTCACGGAGCTGTAGGCCACCATCCGCTTGAAGTCTTTCTGGGCGAGGGCCGCGAAGGCGCCATACACCATCGACACCACCCCCAGCCCGCTTTCATAGCCAGATTGGGCACATTTGGCGTTAACCGGATGCTGA
>CAYZFV010000026.1:0-5434 GCA_964477765.1 uncultured Candidatus Kuenenia sp. | reverse complement strand
GGAAGCACCGGGCGCGAGCCCGGTGGCTGACAGCAGCGCCGACTCTCGGGCAGCCCGCGGGCTTGCGCCCTGCGGCTCTCTGGAGGAGAGTCGCGCGCTTCCCCTGGAAGCACCGGGCGCAAGCCCGGTGGCCGCGGCGAGCGCCGGCGAACCGATCTTCCCCGTCTCCCTCCGGCCGGCCTCCCGGCCGCGGGCGCGCGAACCCGGTCCGGTCGCCTGGCGCTTCAGGGTGCCCGACGGCCGGGTGATCCAATTTGAAGACGCCCGCTGCGGCACGATCCGCCTTACGGCTGGCGTCGACTTTGGCGACTTCGTGGTTTGGCGCCGCGACGCCCTGCCGGCCTACGAACTGGCCGTGGTGGCCGATGACCATGCAATGGAGATCGAGGAGGTGGTCCGCGGCGAAGACCTGCTCATCAGCACCGCTCGCCAGCTCCTTCTCTACGAGGCCCTCGGCTGGACGCCCCCGGCCTGGTGCCACACGCCGCTGGTCTGCGACGCCGCCGGCAACCGGCTCGCCAAACGCTCCGGCGGCCTCGCCATCCGCGACCTCCGGGCTGCCGGCAAGACACCGGCCGAAGTGCTCAGGTAACACGACGCCATCGGTTGCGCTGGCCCGCCGGCTTTTCCTTCCCCCACCCAGCACCGGGCGCAAGCCTGGTGGCCGTAGCGGAGTTGGTCGGCGCGCTGGCCCGCCGGCTCGCGCCGGGCGGCTTTGTCGGGAAACGCCACGCCTGGCCGGTGCAACGCTCCAGATTTTCTCACGGCGTTACACTACTTCGACCCGCCAAACCTTCCCGGTAGGAAACCCCATGCGCGCTTTCCTTGTTCCACCTTTCCTCGCCCTCCTCCCGCTCGTGGCCCTCGCCCAGGAGCCCAATACGCTCTCCGACGCCGAGCAACGCTCCGGCTGGCGGCTCCTTTTCGACGGCACGTCGGCCGACGGCTTTCGCAACTACCGCAAAGACTCCCTCGGCGATGGCTGGCAGGTCAACGACGGCGCCCTCACGCTCGTCGGCCGCGGCGGCGATATCGTGTCGCGCGACCAGTTTGAAAACTTCGAACTCCAACTCGAATACCGCATCGCCCCCGGCGGCAACAGCGGCGTGATGTTTCATGTGACCGAAGACGCCCCGGCCCCATGGATGACCGGCCCCGAGGTGCAGATCCTCGACAACGCCGGCGGCAAAGAATCCCAGAGGGCGGGCTTCCTCTACCAGCTCTACCAGCCGCAGGTGCCCAAATGGGTGCGGCAATTTGAAGAAGCCGCCGGCCGCACCGTCGCCGATCCCGACGCCACCCGCCCTGCCGGCGAGTGGAACCACATCTACCTACGGGTGGCCCCCGACTCCGGCGAAGTCTGCATCAACGGCATCAACTACTACCGCTTCAACAAAGGCAGCAAGGACTGGAACGAGCGGGTCGCGAAAAGCAAGTTTGCGATGTTCCCGGGCTTCGGAAAGGCCACCCGCGGCCATCTCTGCCTGCAAGACCACGGCGACGAGGTGGCCTTCCGCTCGATCAAGATCCGCGAACTCACGCCCGGCGAGAGCGTGCCAAATCCTGTCGATGGCACGCTCGATGTGAAGCTCGTGCCCGCCTTCCCCGCCGCCACCTGGGAGGGCTGGTCGCCCGAATCCGACGACGGCAAGCCGGTGCCCCCGCTGCGGCCGCTGCTGGTCACCCATGCCGGCGACGGCTCGGGGCGGCGGTTTGTGCTCGACCAGAGCGGCATGATCCACGTGTTCAAGCCCGGCTCCACCGCGGCCACGCTCTTCCTCGACCTGCGACCCGGCACGGCCCCGTGGGCCAAGGCCAACGAAGAAGGGCTGCTCGGCCTCGCCTTCCATCCGCGGTTCAAGGAGACCGGCGAGTTTTTCGTTTCCTACAGCCTCAAATCGAAGCCTCGCACCGAGGTGGTCTCCCGCTACCGCGTGAAGCCCGACGATCCCGACCGAGCCGATCCGACGAGCGAGGAGGTGATCCTCACGATCGACCAGCCCTTCCATAACCACAACGGCGGCTCGATCGCCTTCGGCAACGACAGCTATCTCTACATCGGCCTCGGCGACGGCGGCAGCCGCAACGATCCGCTCGATGCCGGCCAGGATCTCGGCACGTGGTTTGGCAAGATCCTCCGCATCGACGTCGACAACCGCAGCGAAGACCGCACCTATGCGATCCCTGCCGACAATCCCTTCGTCGACCGACCCGACGCGAAGCCGGAGATCTATGCCTACGGCTTCCGCAACCCGTGGCAGATCTCATGCGACCGCGAAACCGGCCGGCTGTGGGCCGCCGATGTCGGCCAGGAACTCTGGGAGGAGATCGACATCGTCGAGGCGGGGGGCAACTACGGCTGGAGCCGCTTCGAGGGCCTGCTGCCGTTTGGCCCGCAAGCCGCCGGCGACCCGGTCGATCCCTACCGGCCGCCGCTGTGGCAATACGACCACCAGATCGGCAAGTCGATCACGGGCGGCTGTGTGTATCGCGGCACGAAGGTGCCCGTGCTGGCCGGAGCGTATCTGTATGGCGACCATGTGACCGGCAGGGTTTGGGCGCTGAAGCTCGACGACGACACGCAGACGATCGAAAACTGGTCGATCCCGTGGCAGGGGCTGCCCGTGTTTGGCTTCGGCCAAGACGAGGCCGGCGAGGTGTACCTCACCACCGCGTCACCGACCGGCCAGGGCGTGTTTCGGTTCGAGTGAGCCGATGCCGCGGCGGCCACCAGGCTCGCGCCCGGTGCTTTTTGCTGGACCTACAGCCACCAGGCTCGCGCCCGGTGCTTTTTGTGCGAAACAACGCCACCAGGCGCACCCCTCCCCCACAAAGCCGCCGGCGCGAGCCGGCGGGCTGCGTCGCCTGCTACGATCCTTTGCCAGCGGGGGTTGAATAGCGTATTTTCGCGGCGACATCCGCGCAATGAACCCGATCGATTTCGCCCTTCGTCGCCCGTGGACCGTGCTTGTCGCGGTGACGGCACTCGCCCTGCTGGCCGGCGTGGCCGTGCGACGGATGAAGATCGACGTCTTCCCCAGCCTCAACTCGCCGGTGGTCTACGTCTGCCAGCCCTACGGCGGCATGGACCCGGCCCAGATGGAAGGGCTGCTCACCAACTACTACGAGTATCACTTCCTCTACATCTCGGGCATCCACCACGTGGAGAGCAAGAGCGTGCAGGGGATGGCGATCATGAAGCTCGTCTTTCACCCGGGCACCGACATGGCCCAGGCCATGGCCGAGACGATCGGCTACGTCACCCGCTCGCGGGCCTTCATGCCGCCCGGGCACCGTCTCCCCCTTCATCACGCGGTTTGACGGCGGCAGTGTGCCCGTCGGCTATCTCGTGCTCTCGAGCGCGACCAAGAGCATCGGTGAGATTCAGGACCAGGCGCTCTTCAAGGTCCGCCCGATGTTTGCGGCCCTGCCCGGCGTGTCGGCACCACCGCCTTTTGGCGGCAGCCAGCGAACGGTGGTCGTGCGGCTCGATCCGGAACGACTGCAGGCCCTCGCGATGGCCCCCGACGAGGTGATCACGGCACTCACCAAGGGCAACGTCATCAGCCCCTCCGGCGTGGTGCGGGTCGGCGACGAGATGCCGATCGTGTCGGTCAATGCCCTCGTGAAAAACGTGGCCGACCTGCTTGATATCCCGATCCGCAAGAGCGGGGACACGATCGTCTTCCTGAAGGACGTGGCGACGGTCGCCGATTCCAGCGACGTGCCCACCGGCTACGCGCTGGTCAACGGCCGCCGCGCCGTCTACATCCTCGTCACGAAGCGGGCCGAGGCCTCCACGCTCACCGTCGTCGACAACGTGAAGAAGGCCCTGCCCGACATGCGGGCCGTGCTGCCCGACGACATCAGCGTGGGCTTCGAGTTTGACCAGTCACCGACCGTGACCGGGGCGATCGGCAGCCTCGTGATGGAGGCGATCAGCGGCGCGGCATTGATCGGCCTGGTGGTGCTCCTCTTTCTGCGGGATTGGCGCAGCGCCGTCGTCGTCGTGCTCACGATTCCCTTCGCGCTGGCCGGAGCACTCGTGGGGCTGTGGGTGAGCGGCCAATCGCTCAACCTGATGACCCTCGGCGGCCTGGCGCTGGCCGTCGGCATCGTGGTCGACGAGGCGACCGTGGAGATCGAAAACATCCACGCCAAGCTGACCGGGCTCGCCGGCGGCGGAGCGGGCTCCGTGTCGCTGGCGGTGCGGCAGGGCAACATGGACACGGCCGTGCCCCGCCTGCTGGCGATGCTCTGCGTGGTCGCCGTCTTCCTGCCGAGCTTCTTCATGGAGGGCACGGCCCGGGCGCTGTTTGTGCCGCTTTCGCTGGCCGTGGCCTTCGCCATGACCTCGAGCTATCTGCTCTCCAGCACGTTTGTGCCGGTGGCCGCCGCCTGGCTCCTGAAACCGCACGCTTCCGGTGATGACACCGACGCCCGACCTGACTCGGCCGGGATGTTCAAGCAGAGCTTTGTAAGCCTGTGCCGCGCCGCGGTCGGCCTTCGCTGGCTGCTCGTACCCGCCGGGCTGCTCGGCTGCCTCGCAGTCGCCTGGCTCACCGGCCGCACGCTCGGCCTCGAGATCTTCCCCCGCATCGACGCCGGCCGCTTTCAGGTGCGAATCGAAGCCCCCACCGGCACCCGCATCGAGAAGACCGAGCAGATCGTGCGGCAGGTGCTCCAGGTCGTCGACGAGGAAACCGGCGGCACGTCACCGGGCTCGTCGAGCGTGGTCGATATCTCCGTCGGCTACGCCGGGCTCATTCCGTCGAGCTATCCCATCAACGCCATCTATCAATGGACCGGCGGGCCTGAGGAGGCCGTGCTTCGCGTGGCAATGCGGCCCGATGCCCATGTCGACATCGCCGCGCTGATCGCCCGCCTCCGGGAGCGGCTGCCCGCGGAACTCCCCGGTGTCTCGTTTTCCTTTGAACCGGCCGACATCATCAGCGAGGTGATGAGCTTCGGGTCACCGACGCCGGTCGAAGTGGCCGTGAGCGGGCCGAGCTTTGACGACACCAAAGCCCACGCCGAAAAAATCCGCACCGCGCTGGCGGCCGTGCCCACGCTCCGCGACGTCCGCTACGCGCAGGCCCTCGACTACCCGGCGGTTCGCGTGTCGATCGATCGCCGGCGGGCCGGGGCGAGCGACGTCACCACCGATCAGATCGCCCGCTCCCTCGTGGCCGCCACCTCGTCGAGCCGCTTCGTCGTGCCCAACTACTGGCCCGATCCCAAGAGCGGCATCGGCTATCAGGTGCAGGTGGAGATCCCTTACGAGATCATGGATTCGGTCAACGACATCGCCACGCTTCCCGTGCAACGGACCGCCGCCGGCGGCGTGCTCCTCCGCGACGTGGCCGACGTGTCGCGGACGACGATGCCGGGCCAGTTTGACCGCTACAACATGAAACGCACCGTGTCGCTCACC
>CAYZFV010000025.1:0-16948 GCA_964477765.1 uncultured Candidatus Kuenenia sp. | reverse complement strand
CCCGCGGGGCAGGCGGCGGGGCGGGGGTGTCGGCCTCCTCGGGGAGCCGCTCGAGCGCCAGCGCCCGTGTGCAGAGATTGGGGCTGGCCAAGGCGGCAGGCGAGGCGACCGACCAGCGGCTCAAGGCCCGGCTCGTGTGGGCGGAGGGCATGCTGCCGGGGCGGGCGACGCAGGTCATCGACCGGCTCGCGATGGATCCCGACGCGGCGCTGCGGTGTATCGCGGTGCGGATGTGTCGGCTCACGCAGGGAGATGTGCTCGGCTTGGTCGAGCGACTCGCGACTGATGCCTCTCCGGCGGTACGGCGGGAGGCGGCGATTGCCCTGCGCGCCGTCGCGGGCGAGCGGGCCGATCGGGTGTGGGCGGAACTGGCCGCGCAGCACACGGCCGGTGACCGCTGGGAGACCGAGGCTCTCGGCATCGCTGCCGACAGCGTGACGGGCTTCGGCGGCCCGAGCCATTGGGATGGCCGACTCACCGCCTGGCTGGCGAAGGTGGGGGATGGCTGGAAGACGCCGTCCGGCCGTGAAATCGTGTGGCGGAGCAGGGCGGCCGCCACGCCGCGGATGCTCTGCCAACTCGTCAGTGATCCGGTGATCACGACAGCCGAGTCGCTTGCGCTCGCCCGGGCGCTCGACTTCCAGGATCAGGCTGTGATGCAGCGGGAAGTGCGCGGAGTGGTGGCGTCGTTTGCGGCGCCGGAAGAAAAGCTGCGGGTGGTCCTGCCCGAACTCGTGCTGCGGCTGGAGCCGGCGGCGAAGGGTGATCCGGCGATCGTCGCGCGAATCGCGGAGGCGGCAGGCCAGGTGGCCGGTACGCAGGCGTTCGTCGATATCGTGAGGCGGTTTGCGCTCCGCGAGCGGGTGCCGCAGTTGCTCACGATCGCGGCCAGGCCCGGAGCGGGTGATCAGCTGGCGGTGGCGGCGGCCGCGGCGGCTGTCCAACCCGGCGACGAGGCCGCGTGGCGGGCGGGCGTGGCGGCCGCCGATGCTGCGGCCGCGCCGGCGTTGCTCGCGTCGATGGGTTCCACCAACAGCAACGCAGCCCGCTCCTTTTTGGAGAGCCTGCTCACCGACGCGGATGTGGCGCCGGAAACGAAGGCGGCGGCTGTGCTCGGACTTGGGAGGTCGCAGGCGGGGGCGAAGCGTCTGGTGGAGCTGGCCGAACGTGAACAGTTGACGGGCCCGCTCCCTCAGGCGGCCGCGGCCGTGATCGCGCTCTCGGCGTGGGCCGATATCAAGCAGGCGGCCGCCAAGGTGCTGCCGATGCCGCAGGCGAAGGGGGGCGGCGCGTTGCCGACGATCGCCGATCTTTCCCGGCGGGGCCGGGGCAATCCGGCCCGCGGCAAGGCGGTGTTTGCCGGGGCCGGCACGTGTGCCAAGTGCCACGTGGTGGGCGACGAAGGAAAATCGGTCGGGCCGAATCTTTCGGGCATCGGCGCGAAGCTGTCGCGGGTGGCGATGTATGAAGCGATCCTGGCGCCGTCGGCGGCGATCAGCCACAACTACGAAACCTACACGGCCGTGCTCGACGACGGCCGGGCGGTGACGGGGCTGCTCGTGTCGCAGTCGCCGGAGGAGGTCGTGATCCGCGGCGCCGACGGCATCGACGTGACGATGAAGACGGCCAAGGTGGAAGAGCTCGTGAAGCAGCCGGTCTCGCTGATGCCGGCCGACCTGGCCGCCGCGCTCACGGTCGACGAGTTGGTCGACCTTGTCGCGTGGCTCGAGACGCTCCGCAACTAGATTGGGCCGAAAACGTACGCTCACTCACGCCAAGATCTCGTTGATCACGTGGCCGTGGACGTCGGTCAGCCGTCGCTCGAACCCGTTATGCCGGAAAGAGAGCCGGGTGTGATCGAGGCCGAGCAGGTGGAGGATCGTGGCGTTGAAGTCGTAGAGCGAGAGCGTGTTCTCCACCGCCTTCACACCGAGATCGTCGGTGGCCCCATGGCTCACGCCCGGCTTCACGCCCGCGCCGGTCATCCAGCACGTAAAGCCGTCCGGGTTGTGGTCGCGGCCCTTGGACCCCTTCTGGAAGAAGGGCATCCGCCCGAACTCGGTACACCATACGACGAGCGTGTCGGCGAGCAGGCCACGCTGCTTCAGGTCTTTGATCAACGCCGCCGCCGGCTGGTCGAGGATCGCGGCATGGACGTCGTACTGCTCCTTGAGCTTCGTGTGGCCGTCCCAATTCAAGGCTCCGGCACTCGCATAGGCGCCGTTGAACAGTTGCACGAACCGAACGCCCTTCTCGATCAGCCGCCGGGCAAGGATGCAGTTGCGGGCGAACGCCGCCTTCGTCGGATTCGACTCGTCGTCGGCGCCGTAGGCTTTCAGTGTGGCGGCCGACTCGGTGGAGAGGTCGTTCAGCGCGGGCATCGAAAGTTGCATCCGGGCGGCCAGTTCGTAGCTTGCGATCCGGGCGGCGAGCGAGTTGTCTTCCGGGTGCTGCGCGAGGTGGTGCTCGTTCATTCGCGCGAGCAGGTCGCGGGCCGCGCGATCGGTTTCGGGGGCGATGTGACCCGCCGGCTGCAGATGTCGCACCGGATGCTTGGCGCTCAAGGTCGTGCCCTGAAACTCGGCGGGTAGGAAGCCCGGGTTCCAGTTGTTGCTGCTGGCCTGCGGGATGCCACGCGGGTCAAGGATCGAAACATACGCGGGCAGATCCTGGTTTTCACTGCCGAGCGCGTAGGTTGCCCAGGCGCCGATGCTCGGAAAGCCGTCGAAGATCGAACCCGTGGAGAGAAAGTTTTCCGCGGGTCCGTGGGTGTTGGTCTTGCTGGTGAGCGAATGGACGAAGGCGATGTCGTCGGTGAGTCGCGCGAGGTGCGGAATCATTTCCGAAACCATCTTTCCGGTCTGGCCGCGGGGCTTGAACTCGTACTGCGGTCGGGCAAGATTTCCCGCCGGCCCCTGGAACGTCACCGCCGGTCCGCCGGGGAGGGGCTTTTCGTCCCACTTCACGAGCTCCGGTTTCCAGTCCCACGTTTCCAGCTGGCTCACCGCCCCCGCACAAAAAATCACAAGCACATTTTTCGCCTTTGCGGGAAAGTGCGGCGGCCGCGGCGAATAGGGGTGCGCCGGATCGATGACGGGGCGAATCGGGTCAGTGGCAGCGAGCAAGTGGTCGCTGGCGAGCAGACTCGCCAGCGCGATCGAGCCCAGCGCCGAGGCCGAGTCGCCGAGAAAACTTCGGCGATCGAGCAGCCGGCGGCCGGCGGAGGAGATTCGGCCCGACGGTGTCATGATAACGCTCCTGGAGGCTCTTGAATCACGGGATGAACAGGAACTCGTTTGAATTGAAGATCACGCGGCAGAGCGTGGGCAGACCGTACTCGCGAGTGACCGTCTCGGCAGCGCTCTGCTCGATTGCGTCGGGTGACCGCGTAAAGGCAAGTTGAAAGGCACGGTCGACGTGTCGACGCACAGGATCGCCGGCCGCTGCCACAGGCTCCTTGGCGACATCCGCCGCGACACGGGCGGCAAACGCCTCCGACTCGTGAAACGTGAACGGGCTGTTGAAGAGGTTGAGGGCCTGGATCGGCGTGGTCGACTGCCGACGGCGGGCCATCGACTGGCCGGCGTCGGGGCAATCGAAGGCCCCGAAGACATCGTCTCTCTCCATTCGCACCTTGTGGGCAAAGATCATCCGCCGTCGGCCGTCGGCATCGAACGACTCGATCGGCGGAAACCCCGAGAGTCCCCCCCGGGATTTGAAGAGGTCGAAGCCCGTTCCCCCCATCTCGAGGTTCAGCCGGCCGCTCACGGCGAGCATCGTGTCGCGAAGTGTCTCCGCCTCGAGCCGCCGCGGTGGAAACCGCCACAGGAGCCGGCTGTCGGCGTCCCTGGCCAGCCCCTTGGGGGTCGCGGCGCTCGCCTGCCGAAACGTGGCCGACCCCATAATCAGCCGATGCATGTGCTTGACCGACCAGCCATTCGTCACGAACTCGTCCGCCAGCCAGTCGAGCAGCTCCGGATGGGTCGGTTTCGAGCCGTTGCGGCCGAGGTCGTTCGGCGTATCGACGAGGCCCGTGCCGAAGTGCCACTGCCATATCCGGTTCACCATGACGCGGGCTGTCAGGGGATGCGCAGGATCGGTGAGCCAAGCCGCAAGTGTTTTCCGCCGCTCGTGCTCGGGGGTGTCCTTCGCCAGCCTCGCGGGCGCGACGATCCCGGCGAAAGCCGCGATCGACTCGGGGGCCAGTTCTTCCTTCCGCTGCTCGGCATCGCCCCGGTTGAGCAGATGCACGGCGTGCGGTTGACGAAACCTCCCGGCAAACACGCGAGACTCGCGTTCGACGGCAGCCATGCGGTTGCGGAGCGAGTCCTTCTCCTTCTTGATCGCTGTAATCGTCGCACGATCGTCGGCGGAGAGCCCGGCGAGTGGGTCCACGTCTTTGGTGCCGAATGGGTGCCGGTCGGTCGAGTCGGCCACCAGCACCCAGGCATCGTCGTCGGTCATGCCGGCCGACACCTCGATCCGATAGGCGGTCGGAACGCGGTCCTTGTATTTGCCAGTGCGGTCGCGGCTCCACACGACCTGCTCGATCGTGACGGGCTCGGGGAAATCGAGCATCACCCAGGCGTCTGTTTTCGCGGCGGCGATCCAGCTGCGGCTGTCGCCGTACTGGCCGTCATTGATGAACGGCAGTTCGTGCACGCCCGCGGTGACGTTGTCGCCCGACGACGTCGGCTTCGTTCCCGCGGACGCGAGGGCGACGTTAAGCCCCGAGGTGTCGAAGACTTCCAATTCGTCGATGCAGGGCTCGTAGTTATTCACATCGAGGATCGTGAGCCGCAGCCGGCGTGCCGAAATGGGCGCGATGCGGTCGGAGTTGAGATCGGCGGTCACGGCCGGGCGGCGGTGGCCCGCACGGGCGGGTGGCTGAAAACGTGGCAGCTCCCGGTCGATCTCCCCGATCCGCTTCCGGATGGTCTCGAGTTCTTCGCGCATGGCCAGCGCCTCGGGAGTCTCGAGTGGCCGGTCGCCGTATTCGACGCCGGCGAAGAAGGCCTGCAGCGCGTAGTAGTCGCGGGCCGTGATCGGATCGAACTTGTGGTCATGACAGCGTGCGCAGCCGACCGTAAGGCCCAAGACCGTGTCGGACGTGTTGACGATGATGTCATTGAGGGCATCCTGCCGGGCGGCGCGCTTCGAGACGTCGTCGGCCCCGATCTGTCCCGGCAGCAGCACTGCCGCGGTGACGAGAAAGCCCGTGGAGGCTTCCTTGCCCGGTTCGGCCCCCGCGATCTGTTCGCGAACGAACCGGTCGTACGGGAGGTCGGCGTTGAATGCGGCGATGCAATAGTCGCGGTAGGGCCACGCATTCGGCCGCTCCGTGTTCACCTCGTAGCCGTGCGTGTCGGCGTAGCGGACGATGTCGAGCCAGTGCTGGGCGTACCGCTCGCCGTAGCGGGGCGACGCAAGCCATCGCTCGATGACTCGCTCGTGGGCGTCCGGGGAAACCTCGGCGACAAACTGCTCGACCTCCTCGGGGGTGGGCGGCAGGCCGGTGAGGTCGAACGAAGCCCGGCGAAGCCAAGGACGGCGGTCGGCCTCGGGCGATGGCCGCAGGTCGTCGGCTTCGAGGCGGGCGAGGATGAAGCGGTCGATCGCGTTTCTCGGCCACGCGGTGTCGCGGACCGCGGGCACGGTCGGCCGCCGCACTGGCTTGAATGCCCAGTGGTCTGTCTTGTCGACGACCGTCGCCGTATCGATTCCGTCAGGCCAGACGGCGCCGGCATTGACCCACTCCACGAGCATCTTGACTTCATGCTCGGCAAGCGGTGGTACAGCGGATTCCTCGGGGGGCATCCGCAGATCGGGATCGTCGCCCCGGGCGAACTGCACAAGCGGACTCTCGTCGGCGTTGCCGGGCACGATCGCCGCTCCCCAGCCGTCGCCCCCCTTGAAGGCCGCCGCCTTAAAATCGAGCCGAAGGCCGCTCTTTGCCTGCTCGCCTGCATGGCAGGCATAGCAGTGTTTTTCAAGCAGCGGGCGAATGTCGTGCGCAAAGTCGGCAACGGCAACGGTCGCTGAGGCACCCCACAGACAGACGATCACGAACCAGGCAGGCACGTAACGCATAGCTCTCCCTACTGGCTTTGTGGACGGTACGGCACGCCGGACTCATAGAGTCCGCGGATTTCATCCGCCGCAAGGGCACGACCGATGAACACCAGGTCGTCCATCCGGCCACTGAGTTTGCGGTCGCGATTGTTCCAGTTGCCCACGCGGGCAGGACCGAGTCGTGCGGGAGGGGCATCCTCGAGCACAGTCACGCCATCGGGGCGACCATCGACGTAAAACCGTACGGTTCGTGCGCCGGCATCGTAAACAAACGCGAGATGCATCCAGCGGCCTTCCGTGCCGAGCACCGAGGTCCGCGACTCGGGATGCCCCTGCTGCTCGATCGCCTCGGCGGTGAGTTTCCATCCCGGCAGCGCCAGTCGCATCACCCCCGAGTCGACGATCATCCAGTGGACCTGTCCGGGGTTCTGCCTGTTCCAGCCATCGGTGTGATAGAGCGAGTGGTAAGGCTCACCGAGGCGGTCGAGCCGCACCCAGGCGGTGACAGTGAGCTGCGGCCAGTCGGCAGCGCCGCCCAGGTCAAGTGGCAGGAAATCGCCGACGTGGGTGAAGTCGGCCGCCTGCGAACCCGGCCAGCGACCCTGCACAAGACGATATCGCCCCGCAGCAATCGTGGCTGCATTCCCGGCCGAGGCGCCTTCGAAATCGACCACGGCAATCAGCGTGGGATCATCGCGGAGCCGGTCCATAGCCTCGCGTGACAGGCCTTCCTGGCCGGCTGCGACGGCGGCGGCGAGCTGCCCCACCTCGCCACCCCGGATGAAGGCGGCGGTGCGGAGCTCACGGGCGGCGTTTGCAGCAAGCGAAAAGGCCTCGCCGTCGCGGAGGCTCGTGGGCCGATTCCTGCCATCCCGAGCGACCACCTCGCCATCGAACACGTGAACTTCAGCCGCGCCGGAGGCGGGCACGTCGACGGCGAACCGTGTACCGAGGTCGATCGCTTCGCCAGAAGGAGTCACGACCGTGAATCCTGTCGCCTGCGGCGGCACGTCGGCGGCGATCCGACCCTTGGTCATGTGCAGCCGCTGCGGCGACTCGAAGCGGAAGGCGGCCGGCGCCTCGATCACGACCAGTGCGCCGTGACGAGTCCTGAGTTCGAGCACACCCGCCGCAAGTTCATGGACCTCGCGGCCCACCGACTTTCCAGTGGCCAAACCCGTCGTGCCGATCCCGACCGTCACAGTGGCGCACGGCTGAGCCAAGGATTGCCAACCGACCATAGCCAGGGCCAGGCAGACTGCCGCGGAGAGCGTCCACAGGAGCGGTGGCAATGTTCGACGAGCCGCCGCTGCCATAGTGTCTTCCCGCGCCCGAGAAACCGCCCAGTCGCCTAGGCTGCGTCGCCTCAGCGACTGCCGCAGTCCGGCGTGGAGTACGGCGCGATCGAGAAGGTACTCACGTGCCTCGGCGTCGGTTTCAAGCCGGGCGAGCAGGCCATCGGCGTCGGCAGAGGCTCCGCGGGCCGCGTCATCGAACAGGGCGTCGATCAGCGCGCGTTCGGCGTCATCGGGGCGGAGTGCGTCGCTCATGAAGCCCCCTTCGCGAGCTCGGCTTTGACGCAGGCGGCGAGAAGATTCCGGATCCGAAAAAGCATCACCCGCACACTGCCGGCGGTGGACTCGATCGCCTGTGCGATCGCCTCCATCGACGCATCTTCGCCGTAGCGGAGGTCGAGCAGCCGCCGCGACTTGGGCGCCAGCTTGTCGAGGCACCTTTCCAACGCGGCCGCTCCGGCATGGTCTGCCGCCTGCCGCTCCACGAGCCGGGCCGCCGTCTGGTCGAGCAGCTTCTCCGAAAAAATGATCCGTTGCCGCCCCTGCTTCCGGTAGAAATCGATGATCTTCGACTTGGCGAGCCACAGCACCCAGGCCACGAATGGCCGCGTGCCGTCGTACTCGTCGAACCGCCGGGCGGCGGCGAGCGCCACCTGCTGGACGACATCCTCGGCGTCCTGGAACCGCTGCACGGCCGCGAACACATAGGCATTCACGGCCGGCTCTGCCTGCATCCAGAGCCCGGAGAGTCGCTCGCGAATTTCACCTGCTTCAACCGGATCCATGCCTGAATGCCGCCGCGGCTACGAAAACGTTAACACGCCGCCTGCGGGCATTACCGGTATGGAGAGCCGAACGCGTGGAGTTCGCTAATTTCAGCGGCGGACAGGGCGCGCCCAAGAACCACGAACTCGTCGATACGGCCACTCAATTTTCTGTCATCGCAGTTCCAATTTCCGATCCGTGCCGGCCCCAGCATGGCGGGCGGCGCTACCGCGAGCCGGGTCTCCCGGTCGAATACCCCGTCGAGGAAAAACCGCGTGGTCTTGGCGTCGCTGTCGTAGACGGTCGCGATGTGCGACCAGCGGCCCTTCTCGTCGAGCACCGATCGGGAAGTCGGATAGACGGCTTGGTCAGTCACATCGGCGGCCAACTTCGACAGATTCGGACTGAGTCGCAGGACGCCCGCCTCGGCCACCAGCCAGTGGATCTGTCCGGGCTTTTCGAGATTCCATCCATCCGTGTGGTAAAGGGATTGGAAGCGGTTCACCACCTTGTCGAGGCGAACCCATGCCGCGAACGTCAGTTGCGGCCAGGCCCGATGACCGCCGAAATCCACGAGCATATGATCGTCCGGCTTGCTGAAGTCGGGTGCCTTCGAGCCGGGCCACCGCCCTTGGACCATCCGATACTGTCCTTTCGGTGTCTCGTCTTCTTCAAAATCGAAACAGGCGATCAGCGCTTCGTCGCCCCGCAGTTTGTCGATCATGGCGCGGCTGCGCCCGACCCGACCGGCTTCGAAGCCGGCGTAGAGCGACGGGATTTCACCGCCTCGAATGAAGGCTCCTGTTCTGACCTCACGGTCCTCGTTACCGGCGGCCAGCGAAACAGCCTCGCCGTCGCGAACGCTGCGGCGACCGCCACGGGCGCTCTCGGCGATCACTTCCCCCTCGAAGACATGAACTTCAGCCGCCCCCTCCGGCTGCACGTCGATGCCGAATCGGGTGCCGAGATCGACGGCCTTGCCCGACGGCGTGATCACCGTGAAACCCTTTCCGGCCGGAGGCACGTCGGCCGCGATCCGGCCGCGGTCGAGTCGGAGACGTTGCACCGATTCGAAGCGAAAGGTGGCCGGCGCCTCGATGACGAGCCCCACGCCCCGGGCGGTGACCAGTTCGACGGTCCCCGCCGCCAGATCGTGCGGCAGCGTCCCCACGCTCTGCCCGGATCGAAGCCGGTCGTCGCCGATGACCTTTACGACCGTCGCCACGGGGTTGCCGGCCCCCGCCAGCATGATCAAGCCGGCGGGCAGTGCGAGGCTGGCGATGACGACGGCGACGGCCGCGGCCGTATGCCGCCTGAGAAAGGCCGTCGGGCGTTGGGGTCCGACGCTGGCTTCCACCTGTCGATCGACTATCCACCGTGCCGCTTCGACCTGCATCGCGGAATCGAGGTCACACAGTTCGACGAAGCACCGCCGGGCATCGGCGCTGCCGTCGAGGATTCCCTCGAGCTGCCGTATCTCCTCGGGGGACGCGATGCCTTCGGTGTAGGCCGAGGCGATCTGATGCAGGTCATCTGAAATCATGCAGGGTCTCCTCGCGGCCCCTCGAGCCGCTTCATGCGTTCACGCACGCACTCGAGCAAAAGCCGCTTCATGCGATGAATCCACTGGTAAAAGCCCCCGATGGTTCGCCCGCTGTCGCGGGCCACGTCCTGGATGGTGGTGGTCGGCTGGTAGGCGGCCAGCAACAGATCCCGCTGCCGCGGCTCGAGCGAGTCGAGGCACTTTGTGAGCAAATCCCGCTGGCGTGCAAGTCGCGATTCGTCCTCCAAGGCCTCGACCGCCAGCAGTTCGATGAGATCTCCCCGCAGCATCAGCCGGTCACGGGCCCTATCTCGCCGCCAGGCAAGCACCTCGTACCGCGCCACTCCAAATGCCCACGACCGAAAATTGGCATCCGGCCTAAAACTCTTGAACTTCTGCCAAAGGACGACAGCCACTTCTTGCATCACGTCATCGGCGTCATATCGAGTGGGCACCAGCCGCCGAACATGGGCACGAATAGCCAATTCATGGGCGGTAAACAACCTCAGGAAGTCGCTGTGCAGATCGGTCATGGGTGGTGCCAACTGAGCAGTTCTATAGGTCTCCCGAAGCAGCCACTTTTTTACGGTCCTTGCACCCTCATTGAGCCTTGCCATGGCTGCAGCCGCAAAAAAAGGCTGAGGGGCACGAATGTAAAACTTGCGCGGCTCACGGAGAAACTATAATGGAGCTTCGTAGCTTTGGGGTCATTGGAGATTTCGTTATGTATTCAATCAGCAAGCGGAGGCGGTGTTTCCGCCACAGGAGCCGACGCCGGCTGGCTTTCCCGAGCGCATTTACGCTCGTCGAGTTGCTCGTCGTCATCGCGATCATCGGAGTACTGGTAGGGCTCATGCTTCCGGCAGTGCAGGCCGCACGCGAGGCCGCACGCAGGTCCGCCTGTGGAAACAAAATCAAGCAGCTTGGCCTGGCTATGCATACTTTTCACGACGCAAGGGGCCGGCTGCCGCTCAATGGGTACTCCGCACCGTCGCAGGGGGAGGTCAGCAGCCTGGTCAGGATTCTTCCCCAAATTGAGCAGTCCGCACTGTATGACAAGATTCCGATAAATGGATGGCAGCCCTATAACGCCTTAATCGATGGCGTGGTGCTGGACAGAATCCAGGTGCCTGATCTCGTCTGTCCGAGCGAGGCGAGCCCTCGGCTGCCTCACGCCAATGGCAAGGCAATTACCAGCTATGGCCTGAGCATCGGATCGCAATTGATGCAGGCCTATAGGTGCGACCCGCGAACCCTTGTCCCGACATTTCCATCCGGATTTGATGCCAACGGCGACAGGGAGGATCCGTTCAGCCGGGGGAACGCCAGAGCAAGTAAAGGCGTGGCCGGTGAGATCTCAGGAGTGTTCGGCCTGGGATGGGCCGCGCCGTGGTGGTCGGCCTCATTGAGGGAAATCACGGATGGCCTTTCGAAGACGATCGTGCTGGGTGAAGTACAGCAACGGCGGCATCACTTCAGCATGGATTACAACACCACAAACGGGTACGGATGGGCATGGCCCTACTGCGTTGTGGCTGCAACAACCGGCCCCATCAACTATCCGACATCTGACGTGAATCCGGGGGAAGAGTTGTCGAACTGCCGAAATCGCAAGGGCAACTACTTCTTGTCGCATGCTTTTCGGTCGCCGCACCCGGGAGGGGCATGGTTCACGTTTGCCGACGGTTCGTGCAGATTCTTGAGCGAAACGATTGACAACTTCGTCTACCAAAAGCTGGGTGATCGTTGGGATGGCCAGGAGGTTCAGGTGCCATGAGCCTATCGTGGCGGGTCTTTGCCGGCATGATGCTGCTGATTACCGCGGGTGGCTGCGGACAGCGGCCGCCGCTGGTGCCGGTGACGGGTGTCGTCGTCATGGGCACGACTCCTGTAGAGGGGGCGGCCGTCAGTTTTCTGAGCGACGCTTCCGGTGGACTCCCTGCCACAGGAACAACCGATGCCGCGGGTCGGTTTCGCTTAAAAACGTATTGGCGATCTACGAAGAGAGAGTGTGACGGAGCAGCGACCGGAGAGTACCGGGTCGTCATCTCGAGGTTGACCTGGCCCGATCTCGGTGGCGGATCGTCTGAGAAATCGAGGGTGCTGAAGGTGCCTGAGCCGATAAACGACCTTCCTGAGCGGTACAACAGCACTTCGACCTCAGGGCTTGTGGCGGAGGTTGGATCCGACAGCAAGAACGATTTTATGTTCGTACTCGAGTAAAGCAGCGCCTCGGAAGCTGCGTAAAAAAGGGACTCCGACCTGGAGACTTAAAGGTGAGGTGTGACCCGTCGGCTACGCCTTCTGCGCCTTGGAGTCAGCTCGTCATGCGTCGTTGCATCCAGTATCTCAGATTCATTCTCCAGCTTTCGTGGAGAATTGCCGTAGTCACGTTCTGCCTGGCCACAGCGAACACATTTGGCGATGATTCACCGCGTTCGCCGGTCTCGCGAGCCGTAACGCTCGCACGGGGGTTTGGGCCGATCGCAAGTGTCGAAGCGTCTTCCGAGGATGGGCCGGCATGGGCCGCTGACCAGATCGCCGACTGGGACTGGCTGAGCAGTTGGCGGGCCGACGACGAACGCGAGGGCGCATGGGTACAGCTTAACTTCGCCGGTCCCCAGCGGGTCGGGGCGATCCAACTGGTGGACCGCGCAAACGAGAAGGGTGAAGTGGCCGCGATCCACATCAGTTTCTCTGATGGCAGCAGCCTCGACTATCTCCTTCCGCCTCACCCGGAGTATCCGGGCCTGGCACAGCCCGGCTTCGTATACACGCCGGTCGACGAGCACATCCTGGCCGGTTATGCGAAGAAGACGAGTTCCATCGTCCACGCGTGGGACGCGCATGCGTATCCCCTGCAGTACCACCGCACGAAAGGCTCGTTCTTCATCCGCTTCGAGCCCCGGATGACCTCGCACGTGCGGATAACCGTCACGAAGATGGTGCAAAGGGAGCGGCGGCCGGCGGACGAGCCGTTTCGGGCGCAACTGGCTTTCGTCCGCCCCGTCATCATGCCCGACGACACCCAGCCGCTGGCGTTGGAGGCCGACATTCTTCATGCCGGTCGCATGGGCTTTGGCTTGACGCAGGGTGTGGCAGAGGCCCCATGGACGCTCGAAAACGACAGTCTGCGGCTCGAAGTGTCGCAGCAGACGGGCCTCCCTGTCCGCTTCACCAGTCGCCTGCCCGAGCCCGTGGATCTCTGCGCGAATGCGGCGGGCAAGCCGGCGGCGTCACTGTATGTCCAATGCATCGACCGGGAATGGTCGAGCCGCTTCGACACGCTTTTGTCTTGGCGCCGCAGCGATGGCATCGAAAAAGGATTGCCGTATCAGGAGCTCGTCTGCATCGTAGTGCCATCGGAGAAACCGGTGGCGACCGCGACGATCCGCTATCGCATGTTCCCCGACAGGCTCGAGCAAAAGCTGCGGTTCGATTACCTTGTCGACGACTGGGCCCGCTACCGGATCGGGATGGCGATGCGGTCGGATCCTAAGGAGTGGCCGGAGCACCGCGATACGGGCGGGTGGGATTCGACCAGCCATGGATATCTGAAGGCCTACAGCCATGCCTACGACGTGTGCTGGGAGCAGGGTGACTGGCGGTGCCTGATGTGGCCTCTCGACGTGCTGCGACGCAAGGATCGTTTCCTGCTCTGGGGAAGCCTCGATCTCAAGGGCCCGCACTTCGTCATGGCGCCGCACGTCCCGGAACCGGGAACGTACCCATCGATTTACTACATGCCGCTGTCTCTTTCGCGCGGTGACAGCTACACCCTCGATCTCTTTTGGAAGAGCTTTTCCCGCGACGAAAACAATGGCTATCCCGAGGTGTTGAACTGGTATTCCCGGCGCACGCATTTCGAGTTTCCTGAATTGGCCGGGATACCGGTGCGGCTGACACAGGATCGCTCGCGAACGCTTGCCGGCGGCGGCCGTGTGGCACCCAGCGTGCGGCCCAGTTACCCGATCGACACTCCCGGCCATCTCGACACGGTCGAACAGGCGTTGGTAAAGGCAGGCGTGCGGCACGTCGTCTACGGCGGGTGGGATGCCTGGGTGAATCCGCCCGAGTCGATCTCAGCCGGCACGCAGTGGGGCGCGGACGTGGGAAAACTCTCGACCGAGCAGATGCAGCAGGACGTGCGCGCCTCGCGGGCCAACGGCCTGCGCAGCTATCTCTATCTCAACCACTTCTGCAAGCCACCCTGGCGCGGCGGGCAGATGATGAGCGCCGATGACCCGCAGGATCGCGAGTGGTTTCTTGAGCGATTCAAGTCGTTCTATCTCACAGGCGATTTCGATGGCGTTTTCTGGGACTGCGGCTGGCACCCGATCTCATGGTCTTCCCCGAACATCTGGATCTCCTCGAACCCGCGTGGCGACGAGCTACAGGGGTGGCTCAAGATCTTCGCGCGGATCTACTCATGGATGAAAGAGAACGATCCCAACGACTGTGTGATCAGCGGCAATGCCGCCGCCCCGACGACGTTCTTCGACGACTGCGTGCACACTGAGGGAGGAGGTATCGCCTCGCCGATGCTGACGGAAGACGCCAAGGCGTTCATGAAGCCGGTCGTCGCCTATTGGATCCCTCCATACCACGACCTGGGCGTGGTCGTGCTCGAGAAGCGCGGGATCAAGCAGAAGGACCTGATTGAGACCGGCATGCCCGCCGACATGACCGATGAGATCTGGGCCAACTGGATGCGGCTGGGCCTCAAGGCCGTCGGGCTGGGGCGATCGCTCGCGACGCAGGGCGAAGTGCTCGTCGAGCCGGAGAACGTGAAACGCCGTGACGTTTTTCCACCGTGGCGGGGCTGGGCCTTTTACATACCGCAGACCGAGCAGACGCCCGAACTCGATGCGTTTGGCAGCCGGATTACGGGCGTGCCGGTGCTCTGGCAGACGCGAGCGGTCAAGGCTGACAGGCCGGACGTGTTCGGAACGGCATGGGTGTGCGACGAGGAGATGCTTGTCTCGCTGTATCGCGACGCAATCACGCCCGCCGATAAACCAGATACTGCCGCCGCTCCAGTGCCCGTTCGTATCAGGATCGACGGCGAACTGATTCGTGAGCACGGTTTCACGCCTCCAGTCGCCCCGCCCACCGTCCATGTTTTGAGTACATTGGGAATTTGCCAGCCTCACCGAAGCCTGAGCCATCGAGTCGAGCAGGATGCCGTCGCGTTCGAAGGGGAACTCGCCCCTGGAGAACTCGCCCTCATACGATGGCCCGGCCGCGATCGGTAGGCGATGGTAGCCTTTGGCTGTCGGACCGATGACTTCGGCAAGACCTTCTCTCTCAACGGGATCTACAAACTGCTGAACCGTCATCGCTTCATCTGCCTTATGCCCCGGCCCAAGCATCCCCGGCAGGATCCGGCTGTGGCCAAGGCGTTCCGAGGCCGCTTACGCCGGCAGCGGAAGTCTGGATCAACCCACCCGAAAAGCAGCCAACAGTCCGCACACTTGAACGAACCGGCGACACTCAATTCGTTCCGCAGCTGTCTCAAAGTCATTGACACGTTTCGCAGACTCATGCTGCAATGCCGCGCCGTCCGCCGTTCCCGTCGATTTCGAAGTTCGCCAGCTCGGGCGATGCCAGAGCCGATTGACAAACCATTGCCTTCCCGCAGGTAATCTTCCCATGTCTGCCAAGCTCGCCCTCTTCGCTCTTCTAACAGTGGCCACCACCGACCTCCGCGCCGCGACTCCGCTCAATGCCGGGGCCCTCCTCCCAGAAGGCGCCCAGCTCGCCGTGGTCGGCGACTCGATTACCGAGCAAAGGCAATACTCCCGCTTTATCGAAGCCTACCTCATTGCCTGCGCCGGGCGGCCCGATGTCAAGGTCTTTCAGTTCGGCTGGGGCGGCGAGACCGCCGGCGCCTTCGCCCAGCGCGCGATCAACGACCTCTCCGTCTTCAAGCCGACCACCGTCACCCTCTGCTACGGCATGAACGACGGTGGCTACCGGCCCTTCGATGAAACCGTAGGGAAAAGCTACACTGACTCGATGCGCTCCGTGATGACCGTCCTCGAGGACATCGGCGTCCCGCACGTGGTCGTCGGTTCGCCCGGCGCGGTGGACACCTTCTTTTTCAAGCGCGACAACTTCGCGCCGAAGTCCGGTGCCGACGGCTACAACGACAACCTCCGCCAGCTCGGCGGGATCGGCCGGACGCTCGCCGGCGAGTTCCAGCAGACTTTCGCAGACGTCCACCAGCCGATGATCGACGCGATGCACATGGCCAAGCCGGTGCTCGGGGACAACTACGACGTCTGCGGTGGCGACGGATTCCACCCGAATACCAACGGCCACCTCGTGATGGCCATGGCCTTCCTCAAGGCCCTCGGTTGCGACGGTAATATCGGCGAGATCACCCTCGACATGACCGGCCCGGCCAACTCCAGCGACGGCCACAAGGTGCTCGCTAGCGGCCCCGGCACCGCGGAGTTGGAGAGTATCCGCTACCCCTTTTGCTTCCAAGGCGATGAGAAGTCATCCTCCGGCACTCGCAGCATCGTCCCCTTTATCCCTTTCAACCAGGACTTGAACCGCTTCACCCTCAAGGTCGCGAATCTATCGGCTGCCAAGGCCAGCGTGACCTGGGGCAGCGAGACGAAGGAGTTCACCAAGGAAAAACTCGCTGCCGGGATCAACCTTGCCGCCGAATTCCCCGTCACTCCCTTTGATACCAACTTCGCGGCCTACCTCGTCCAGCTCGGCGGCAAACAGCAGTTCGAGACCGTCCTGATCAAGGAACTGGTCACCCGCTTTCGCGCCTTCGACGGGGAAGCTAAAGCCGACCCCGGAGTTGCCGCCGCCTTCGACACCCTCCGCAAGAAACTCGGCGCCCGTCAGGCCGCCCTAGACACCCAGGCCCGTCAGGCGCTGGCCCCAGTGAAGCACGCTTTGAAAGTCACCCCGTTCTGAGTGTTCCCCTTGGGGCGCCGGCACGCTGAGATGTCACCGGCGACTGCTGCGACTCATGCGACCAACCGCGATCTCACGACACCTCCCGGATCGCTTGGGCGAAACTCATGGCCCGGGTGGGGGAGGAGTTTCCGCTCGAGTGCTCGGCGTGCGGCGGCGACATCCGGCTCAGAGTAGACCGCCGGCAGGAGCCGGCTCACTTCGAACCGGAGGTTCGCAAGCGGAAGAAGGCCAGGATGGCTTCGCCCGCGTGAAGTCAGCCCCTGACGCACCTCGGCGAACCGCTCGAACCACCGCCCATTTCTCCCGCTCGCGGGCCGCCCACCGACTGGGG
>CAYZFV010000024.1:0-9258 GCA_964477765.1 uncultured Candidatus Kuenenia sp. | reverse complement strand
ATCCACCTCGCGGGCGCCGCTCCCGCCGCCGATCGAGGGCTTCGCGGCGGCCGCCAGCGGCTCGTACCAGAGCGTGAGCGTTGGATCCTGGGCCAGCGCGTCGTACACGATCGTGGTGCCCGACCGCCGCATGCCCTGGAGGATGAGCGTCATGCCGCAGCCCTCGTCGCGAGCTGACCAGTGACGAGTTCCACTAGGTCGCGTGACGTGTCGGCCCAGGTGACGGCAGCCCGGCGGCGGGCGACTTCGGCGGCCAGCCGCCCGCGGCGGTCGTCGTCGCAGAGGGCCTCGATCGCCTCCGTGAGCGGCTCGATCGGGGTCTCCAGCCGTGGCACGCCCGGCACACGCTCGCCATGCCAGACCGCCGGCACGAGCCAGCCATCCACGTCGTGGACCACGTTCTCGTTCATGGGAGGAAAGTCGTTGGTGATTGCGGGTAGGCCCAGAGCGATTGCCTCCCCGTGGTGGAGCCCAAGGCCCTCCCAGCGGGTCGGCGCGAGCAGCACGTCGCACGACGCCATCAGGCGATGGTGCTCATCGTCGCGCAGGTCGGCAGAGATGGCACGGATCCGCGGATCGGCGGCCATCGCCTCGGCGGCGAGTTGTGGGCCGCGGACGGGATCCTGCACCTTGAGGATCAGCCGGGCGCGCGAGTCGCGAACCTGTCGGAAGGCGGCGATCGTCTCGGCGGTGGGTTTGCGGTCGGACAGATAGCCGCCGGGATAAAAGAACCGCACTTCGCCGTCGTCGCGGGGCGGCCTGGGGATCGCAGCCAGTTCCGGCGGCGGCGCCCACCGCACGAGCGGGCTCTCGATCCCGAACCCGGCATACCGCCGCTGTTCGCAGCGGGTCACGGAGTAGATCGTGTCGAAGGCGGCGACCGCACCCGCCACGTCTTCCGGCCGGAAGGCTTCCCAGACAAACCGGCCCACCGTGCGCACGCCCCGCCGACGTAGGGCCGCGATCTCGGCGAACTGCAGGTTCTGATCGCAAAGCACGACGTCGAGCACGTTGTCGGCGGCCCACTCAAGGTATTCGACCTCCGGGATTTCGTAGCGGCTGGCGGCCGTCACGTCGCGCTGCGCCCAGGGGCCTGACCGATCGATGAATCGTGAGCGGACGAAGCCGTCCTTCGTTGGCCGCGCCAGCACGAAGGTCTCCACGCCCGCGGCGGTCAGTGCCGCTCGGATCCGGCGGGAGACCACCGCCTGCCCGCGGTTGAACCAGTAGCTGACGATCCCAACCCGCATGCTTCGCCCCACGATCTGCCGCTTCAGGCTGCCTGGCGCCGAACGCCAAGCCCGTCCGCCTCGGTCACCGCTTTGATCGCGGCTGCCGACACGAGCATGCCCTCCGGCGCCGCGAACCGGCGTTCGAGATGCGGGAAGGGGAGCCGCCGCTCATCGACCCTCGTGCCGGCGTGCCACGCGGCCCAAGCCTCTCGATAAGCCTTACGGATCGGTGACACACCTTCCCAGACGTTGATGCCGTGGCTCGCGTTGTTGGTTAGGCTCCCCTCGGCATTCAAGCACAGCATCAATACCTTTCGTATCTCCTGCAGCCGTGGCCCCAGCATCGCGGTGACACGAGCCAGCATCTCACTATCAGCGCCGAACCGCACGGAATCCCAAGCGCCGACACGGTCGAGGAGGAGTTTCCGTTCGATCAGTAGTGAAATCATCGCCAATCGCGTGACACCGTCGTAACTGGATTTACAGATCTTGGCAGGATAGGAAAAAGTACCGTTTCGATCGAGTCGCACCATGTAACCAATCGATGCGCTATACGACGCGTTGTCTAAAATCGGATTCATCTGGTCTGCAATCCGCGTCGGGATCGCGATGTCATCGGCGTCATGCCCGGTGACATAGCTGCCGGTGGCCACCAGCAGCGCCCGATTCTTCGATACGTAGGGACCCACATTGGCCGGGTTGCGGAGCACGCGGACGCGAGGATCCTCTGCTGCGAGCCGCTCAGCCACCTCGGCTGTGCCATCGCTACTGCAATCGTCCACGATGATGAGTTCGAGATTCCGCCAGCTTTGCGTGAGGATCGATCGCGCCGCGTGCTCGATCATCCGTCGGGCGTTGAAGGCTGGCATGATCACTGACACCCTGTCGCGTGAGAGCACGGGCTCAGCTGCCGTGAGTTGCAATCGTTCGAACCGAGGTTCTGTGCCTGGCTTGAGGGAAATCTCAGGGAGCGAAGCTATCGCGGCCCAGGCGTTCGTCGCGGCGAGCCATTCCGCATCCGAGCGGGCCGACATGGCGCGAAAAAGTTCTTTTGCGCCGGCCGGACAGGTTCTTCCTGCACGATTGAGGATCGCGTTCGCGCGCTCCGGCCCCTCGGCCCGATAGGCAAGGAAAGCGTCGTAGATAACCGTTCGGTGGGTCCGCCTGCGGAACGAGAGCCACTGAGGCCAACCGTGCCTGAGCGGAGGTTTTACCCGAGTGAGACGGAGCCGATCTCGATTCGTGAACCAGAGAATCGGTAGTGCGAGCGGTGCCGTTGCAAGTATCCACGGCGCCGCCAGCACCCACGAAGTCCGCCGCGCTCGGCGGAGTTTGCCGCGGAGTCTGGCAAGCTCAGCGGCCAAAACTTCGTTCCGCTGCTTGAGGCGGACGACCGGCAGCGATTCCCGCGACCGCGATGGCTCGGTCGTATCGGTTGCACAGTCCGCCCCTGCGGCAGAGGCGTTGTGCCGGGAGTCAAACTCGGCGAGCGCAGCCTCGAAGTCTCCTTCGGCTCCGATTTGGGCGGCGAACCGCGGGAGCCATGAAGCTACCTCATCGATGTCGCCAGTGATCGCGTGAGGTTTATGCCGCAGGAAAGCCCGAATGTTCGCGTTGATGGTCGCCACGAGATCTGCCGCCGTTTCGGCGCCGGGCTGTTCATGCCTGCAGATGCCCTCATCGAATCCTCGGATAAGCGAGCCGTGGTGATGCCATCGGCGGTCGTAACTTGCCGCCACTTTGGCGTCATCGCGAACCAGATGCACGTAGAAGGCATCGTCGCCATACCGCGTCTCGAGCCCTCCAAGGAACCAGGCCAGCCGGTTGTCGACCTCGATGTGGCCTGCATGGTATTCGAGCCGCGCCGAGCCCGTTGCTCGGTTGGTCTCATGGCCGACGGTGTAGTTCGTGAAATGCTCACAGGCCTTGGCGAAGGTCACTGAACCGCAGCGGCCGGTGCAGAGCACGAACACGTGCCGGAAGCGGCGGCGAACCATTGGCAGTGTGGTGGGATGATCAAGCTCCACGAATCGAATCCTCTACGGGTGACGATCGGTCAGGCTGCCCGATTGGCAGCGATGCTGTGACTTGATCCGAATAGGGTGCGATAGAGTCGGTTTGACGCAAGCAGGTCATCATGTCGCCCGCAGGCCTCGACGCGGCCGTGATTGAGGACGTAGATTCGGTCGGCCCGCTCGATCGTCGAGGGGCGGTGGGCGATCACGATCGTGGTCCGACCCTCCATGAGCGATGCCAATGCGTCACGCACCGCCCGCTCGGTCTCACCATCGAGGGCCGACGTGGCCTCGTCGAGCAGCAGGATTGGGGCGTTCTTGAGCACCGCCCGCGCGATCGCCAGCCGTTGGGCCTGGCCACCGGAGAGCGTGGCCTGCCGCTCACCGACGAGCGTCGCAAATCCTTCGGGCATGGCCGCGACGAAATCGGCCGCCGCGGCCGCCCGGGCGGCCGCTTCGATCTCGGCGGCGGTTGCGCCCGGCTTGCCGAGACGGATGTTGTCGGCGATCGAACCACTGAACAGCGTGGTCTCCTGGCTGACGACCGCCATCAGCCGGCGGACACTGTGAGAATCGAAGGCGGCAATATCGTGGCCGTCAATCGTGATCGTGCCCTTCCGCGGGTCGTAGAACCGCTGGAGCAGGGCGAAGAGTGTCGACTTGCCTGCGCCCGAGGGGCCGACGAGGGCCGTAATCTCTCCCGGCCGGATGTCGAGCGAGACATCATGGAGCACCTCGTCCCGCCCGTAACGAAATGAGATGTCGGAAAACACGATGTGCCCGCGGACGCTGCCGCCCTGCAGAGCAGGCAGGCCGATTGGCTCGCCCGCAGGCTTGTCAAGCATTGCATACATCTTTTCAACGCGGTCGAGGCTGCGGCTGAGGGTCACCTGGACGTTGGCCAGTCGCTTGGCCGGCTCGTAGGCGAGGAGAAACGCGGTCACGAACGCCATGAACTCGCCCGGAGTCTTGCCGTTGGCGACCGTCTGCCAGCCCGAGTAGATGACCATCGCGGCGATCACGACGCCGCCGAGCGACTCCATCAGCGGGCTCGTGAGCCGACCGATCCGGGCGATCGCATTGCCGCGGGCCTCCACTTCGGCGACCGCCCGGCCCAGGCGGGCCCGCATCTCCGGCTCGAGGGTGAAGGCCTTGACGGTGCGAATGCCTTGGCAGCTTTCTTGGATGGCGGCGATCACACCCGCCACCCCTTGCACCTCGGCGTCGGCTAGCTGCCTAAGCCGGCGAACGATCTGCCGGGTGCCGAGCATAATGAGCGGACCGACCATGAAGGCGACAAGGCTCAGCAGAGGATCTTGATAGACCATCACGGCCACGAGTCCGACGAGGGTCAGCAGGTCGCGGGCCAGGCTCGTGGTCACAAGATCGAGCAGCTTGCTCGCTGCCTGGGCCTTCATGTTGATCCGGGTGATCAGCTTGCTCGAGTGGACCTTTGTGAAGAAGGCCAGCCGCGACTCGAGCAGCCGGTCAAACAGCCGCCGCTGAAACGAAGCGGTGACTCGGTTGCCGATCCGGGTCATGGCCACGCCCTGCGCGTAGTCAGCCGCTCCCTTGAGAATCGACAGGATGACGATCCCCCCGGCGACGAGCCACATCGCCCGCAGGTCGCGATGCACGAAGACATCGTTGATGGCCAGTCGCATCATGCCGGCCAGGCCGGCGGTCGATCCTGCCACGCACGCCATCGAGACGACGGCGAGTCCGTATTCAACACGGCAGGTGCCAACGACCTCCTGAAACAAGCGGAGAATGGGCCGGAGGCCTCGATGAGAAGTATTCCCGGCATCGCCGTGATCTTCTTCGTCACTGTCATCGGCGGCATAACCACTACCGGCTTGGGTGTCATGGTGTGCCAGGGGGAATCGTTCGTAGGAATAGAGTGTCGAGCGGGCGCCCCAGAGCGCCGACAAGCGGCCCACCGCCCAGCCGATCGACCGCACGGCCATCACGAGCGAGGCCACGCCATACACAGGAACGACCAGAAGCACCGCGCCGAGGACTGCGCGGGCAACGGCGGTGATGATTGTCACGATGACACGGGTCGCCGTCAGCTTCCGCCGCTTCATGTGGAAGTGGTTGAGCGACTGAAAGGCGCCTCGCCGAAATTGGTAACGAAGCGACAGGCGTTCTGCTTCGATGGTTTCATGGACAATCGCCGATGGGCACCAGACAACCTTGCCACCCGCCTTGACAGCCCGCCGGAAAAAGTCGGTGTCGGAACCGCCGGTGACCAACAACGTCTCGTCGAACCGCAGGCCGTGGCGGTCGGCGAATCGGAGGTCACAGAGAAAGTTGTTGGTGACGATCGTGCGGCAGTGGCCGCGGGCGGCATCACGGGCCGCATCCAGCTCTTTTCGCCGCGCCCGGCCCGCCACGCTGGCATTGATGAGTTTTTGCCATACCGAAGCGCCGGGGGAAGGGGCAGCGACGCGGACCGGCCCACCGATGAGATCAGCGTCGGTGGCTCGCCAGGTGGCGACGAGTTCCCGGAGCCATCCTTCATCGGGCTGCTCGTCGTCATCGATGAAGCAAAGGGCATCGGCACCAGCGATGAGTGCCTCGTGGAGCGCCCGATTGCGGGCCGCCGGAATGCCTGACCGAGGTTCGACGATGTAGCGCAGTGACGGGATCCGACGTTGCCAAGCTTCAACAGCAGCGCGTGCCGATTCAACGGAGTCGTTGTCAACGATGAGAAATGTGACGACGCAATTCTCCGACAGTTGAAGCCGCGAGAAAGACTCAAGGAGCTTTTCCAACGTTTCTGGGCGACGAAACGTGAGCGCAGCGACGACGATCGACCGGAAGCCGGAATGCCGCGGCTGGTCGACTGCACCGTGACGAGGGGCGAGTTGTGCCAAAGTCATGCCCGGTTCCGTGTTCCGCTCGTGAACATGTTCGATCACGTCGCCTTGGCGTGCGTCTGTCTTCTCATTTCGATCCGTGTTACCCGCACTATCGGCAAAGATTGCCCCCGCTGTTCAATCGGTTGCGTTCCTCGAGCATGCCCGGATCACTGTTTCCGGGGGTGTTTGGTGGGGCGAATCCACCTCGCTTATCACGATCTCCCATCTTTCCACAAAACCCTCTCTGGCTCGTGCTGCAGCGACCGCCTACCTTTCCGCGCCCTGACACATGGTGAAGGAATGTATGGCTGATAGCGGTCGGATCTTGAGCGCGGATGAGGCTCTCGTGCTGACCGAGCATCCGAGCCTCCTGATGCTTGACGACGTGACGTCGCTCGGGGCCGGAGCCGCGCAGCAACTCGGCCGCCATAGCGGCGCCATCTCACTGGCGGGGCTTCATGAGCTCTCTCCGCAAGACGCCAGGTTTCTCGGCCGGCATTGCGATTCCCTGATTCTGGATGGCATCACATCGCTCTGCGCTGCTGCGGCAAAGGGCCTGGGCGGCCATCGCGGCAGCCTCTCACTCGGCGGAATCTCGACGATCACACCAAAGGCGGCGCGCGGGATCGCGAGTTTGCGAGGGGAGCTGTGGCTCAACGGGCTGACGTCGCTCGATGCAGACACTGCCGCTGCGCTGGCGCTGGTGCGAGGATCGCTGCGAATCGATGGCCTTTGTGCTGTCGAAGACCACGTCATTGAATCACTGGCCGACCATCGAGGACCGCTTTCGCTGCGTGGTCTTCGATCACTCAGTGCGGTCGCCGGCCGTGCGTTGTCGCGGCATCAAGGAAGCCTTTTCCTCGATGGTCTCACCGACATTTCCGCTGAAACCGCCTTGGCATTGTCTGGGCACCGAGGTGATCTTTCGTGTCGTGGCATCCGTACAATCACTGCTGAGGTGGCTCGAGCGCTTGCCGGCTGTGAAGGCAATCTCCGACTGGATGGGCTGCACGCCCTTTCTGTTGAGGCTGCTGAGGCGATGAGCCACCATCGGGGCTGGTTGTCGCTCAACGGAATCACAGCGATTGATGCCGCCGCCTGCCGGGCGCTCGTGCGACACCCGGGATGGCTTTCCTTGACAGGCCTCACGGCTGCGTCCGCAGACGTGGTGGCGATGTTACGAGATCGTGGGCGGGTGAAACTGCCGGCATCGCTGACTGCTGATCCGAAGGTATTTCGGCAGCCCACTCCCGAGGTTGTCAGGCCGGCAGCGGCAGGAGAACAGACGCTTGGCGTAGCAATCATCGGCACCGGATTTTCGGGCCTGGGCATGGCGATCGGCTTGTTGAAAGAAGGACGGCACGACTTTGCGATCTTCGAGAAGGCTGAATCGCTCGGGGGAACATGGCGAGACAATACCTATCCAGGCTGCGCCTGTGACATTCCCTCGCATCTCTATTCATTCTCCTTCGCGCCTTCTGCGGACTGGTCGAAGCGATACGCAGAGCAGCCCGAAATCCTGGCCTATCTCAACACAGTCAGCCGCACCCACGCCCTCGAGCGATTCATCCAGTTCAACACCACCATCGCTGCACTCGACTGGGACGACGAGCAGCGGCTGTGGAGGCTCACGGCCGCCGATGGCCGCACGTTCAAGGCCCGAGTGGTGGTCGCGGGTGTTGGCGGAATCCATGTCCCGTCCATGCCGGTGATTCTCGGCCTCGAGACGTTCGCTGGTCCGGTGTTTCATACGGCCCGCTGGCGACATGATGTCGACCTCACCGGTCGCCGCGTCGCCGTGATCGGCACCGGTGCCAGCAGTATCCAGGTGGTGCCTGAACTCGCCAAACATGCAGAGAGGGTCATGGTGTTTCAGCGGACGCCGGCATGGGTCTTGCCGCGCCGTGACCCCGCATTTTCGACGAAGGCCAAATGGGCTGCCCGCAACGTCCCGGGATGGCGGCGACTCGTACGGCTTTTTGAATACGTGAAGGCAGAAGTGCGGGCGATTCCTCTCTTTGTGAACCCGCGGTTGATGGTCCATGGGCAGCGATCGACAGACAAGTTTCTTAAACGGTGCATCAAGGAGCGGCAGATTCGCCGCAAGCTCGTTCCCCGCTACACGATGGGCTGCAAGCGGATTCTCTCCTCGAACGACTATTATCCTGCCCTCGCGCAAGAGCATGTCGAGGTGGTCATGGAGCCGATCCATGAGATTCGACCATGGTCCGTGCTCACCGGCGACGGCATCGATCGGGAGGTCGACGCGATCGTGCTCGCCACCGGTTTTAAACCGTTCAACATGACCGAAGGCATCGCGATCTCTGGCGGCAACGGTACGCAGCTGGCAGAGGTGTGGCGCGATGGCCCCGAGGGCTTTCGCGGCGTCGCAGCGGCGGGCTTCCCCAACCTGTTCATGCTGATGGGGCCCAACACGGCCCTCGCCCACAACTCGATCGTCGTCATGATCGAGGCACAGGTGAAGTACATCCTGCAGTGCCTGGCATGGCTGCGGGATGGGAGGCTCGACACAGTCGAAGTTCGCCCGGACGCGCAACGACGCTACAACGAGGAACTCGAAAAACGATTCGAGCGGACGATCTGGTCGGATCGCGAGAAAACGCCGGACCGTGGCCGCCCGCTCATTCCCTGCTCAACCTGGTACCGGCACGCCTCCGGCAAGAATCACGTGTTGTGGCCTGGGTCGTCTCTGGCGTACCGAGCGATGATGCGTCGAGCCGACATTCGGGACTTCGTAGCGCATCACACGGCACCGGCGCGGCCATGTTTGACGGACAGCTGCGACCGTAAGAGTGCCGCTTGAAGCGGCGGGCGTGACCGTGTCGGTGCGGGAAAGTCGGCTTGTGCGCCATCCCGCGGGCTTGCGCCCTGCGGCTTCCTGCAGGAGAGTCACGCAGCGCCCTGCCCCTAGGAAGCACCGGGCGCGAGCCCGGTGGCCTGCAGCGGCGCCGGCTGGCGCGCCATCCCGCGGGCTTGCGCCCTGCGGCTTTCTGGGGGAGGCTTGCGCCCTGCGGCTTTCTGGGGGAGGCTTGCGCCCTGCGGCTTTCTGGGTAGAGGCTTACGCCGCGTGGCTTCCCGGCAGAACGTTACAGCCCGCGGTCTTCAAGGAAGTTGAGCAGGTCGGCG